>JAFYYO010000080.1 GCA_017557475.1 Bacteroidaceae bacterium | reverse complement strand
GGTGAAGAACTTCTATGGCTACGATAGCAAGACGGGTACAACCTACTTTGCAAGCAATCAGGAGAGTCCCCTTCGCAAGAGCATCTACAGGAGCGACGCCAAGGGAAAAGTGACGCGTCTCAGCACTTCTGCAACAGGAACCAATAACGCCATCTTCAGTACAGGCTTCCGTTACTATATGAATACGTGGAGCGACCTCAATACGCCTTCTGTCACGACACTTTGTGATGCCTCAGGCAAGACGCTTAAGACGCTTGAAGATAATGCAGTCCTTCGAAATAAACTTGCAGGCTTGAAGCTTGGAGAGCGCAAGTTCTTCACCTTCACGACAGCCGATGGCATTCAGCTAAACGGCTTTATGGTGCTGCCTGCCGACTTCAATCCGAGCAAGAAGTATCCCGTCGTCATGCATCAATACAGCGGTCCTGGCTCTCAGCAGGTCGTAGATAGCTGGAGCGCAGGCAATATGGGCGGCTGCCTCTACGAGCAATACTTGGCTCAGGAAGGTTTCATCTCGGTTTGTGTGGATGGCAGAGGAACTGGCGGTAGAGGCAGAGCTTTCGAACAATGTACCTATCAGAAGCTCGGCCAGCTCGAGAGTCACGACCAAGTGGAAGCTGCCATCTGGCTAGGTCAGCAGAGTTATGTTGATAAGGACAAGATTGCCATTTGGGGCTGGAGCTACGGAGGCTTCAACACCTTAATGAGCATGAGCGAAGGTCGTCCCGTCTTTGCCTGTGGTGTGGCAGTTGCGGCTCCTACGAGTTGGAAGTATTACGACACGATTTATACGGAGCGCTTCATGCGGACACCTAACGAGAACGGCGCAGGTTATGATGTTTGTCCCATCAGTCGAGCCTCAAAATTAAGCGGCAAACTATTGCTCATCCACGGCCTTGCCGACGATAATGTTCACTTCCGTAACGCGACAGAATATGCCGAAGCACTCGTTCAGGCCGACAAAGATTTCCGCGAACTCACCTACACAAACCGCAATCACAGTATATACGGAGGTAACACTCGCAACCATCTTTTCCGCCAAATTACGAGTCATTTTAAGGAAATGTTGGAGTAATTATTGGATTTTTCCTTCCAAATGTGTTCGTGAGATTGTAATCTCAAACCGCATAAATAAGCGCTTGGGAGAAGAAATAGCATCAAAACGAGCGATTCCCGCCTGCTTTTGAGGCCTTTTAGAGGAACAAAAAGTGATAATTTGTCCCTTTTGCAGGTCTCATAATGCTTGAGAGATGATGTCAAGCATGTCGTAATATGTTGACCTATAGAGGATTAGTTTATATTTGATGCTATTCTCAATCTCAAATCTCAAATCTCAGTTAAAATAAAAAGGCATATCTACCACCCCTCATATATTATATTTTATTATATATATTATTAATTATTAATAAGTTATATAAGATATAAGAGGTGATTTTCGAGTTAGGAAGTACCTTCTTTTTAATTGAGATTTGAGATTTGAGATAGCCGTTGGTTGCCTTTTTCCTCTATAAAGCCTCTATGGAAAGATTCGCAACTAAGCGTGTTAAGTTGCCAAATGACACGTGTGTTATTGTTTCACGACACGTGTATCGTTTGGCGATTCATCAGGGGGTGTTTGTGATGGCTTTATTTATTATTTTTCATCTTCATTTGTTCTTTTTATAATTTTTATTCGTATCTTTGCCTGCAGAAACCTTCTAAATTTAATGATTATGAGGACAAAAAGTATCCTTGCAGCACTCATAATAGTTGCTGGCCTGCAGAGTGTTAAAGCACAAAAGATGGTTGTAACTCTTGCAGACAATAGTAAGGTCACTTTTAGTACCCCGCTTATAAAAGACGTGACGTTCTTCGAGGCTGAAGAGCACGAATATGTTGACCTTGGCCTTCCAAGTGGTACGCTTTGGGCGACCTGTAATATAGGTGCCACCAGTCCAGAAGAGATTGGGAACTTCTTTGCATGGGGCGAGATAGAAACGAAGGATGATTTTAGTTGGGAAACATACAAGTATTGCAAGGGAACGGAGAAGACATTGACGAAGTACTGCTGGTCTCGCCAATATGGTTACAATCATTTCACAGATACCTTGACAATGATTCTGCCTATTGATGACGCTGCGTTAGTCAATTGGGGCGGTTCATGGTTGATGCCAAGCGAATCTCAATTCTTGGAGCTTATTAACTTGAACTATACCACTCGGACATGGACAACACAGAACGGTGTTGCTGGCATAAAGATTACAAGCAAGTTTAATAGTAATAGTATTTTCCTTCCCACTACAGGGATATACGATGGTGTAAACTACGAGGCTACAGACTATGGCTTCTATTGGTCGCAGACAATCTCATCTGAAAATAATGTGTATCCGGTAGGAAGTCCCCTTCCAACCTCTGCCGTCTTCTTGTATATAAACAGGAGTGCTGTCGGTACACCCACTCGTGAACGCTACCTGGGTATGTGTATCCGTCCTGTAAAAAAGCATTAAAGCGGAAATACACAATATAAAGCGGCAGTCACTCTCGTTGAGCGGCTGCCGCTTTATGTTTTATTTAGTTTACAAATCGTGATGGAGGAGGCGATACTGTGCCATTTCCTCGTACTTTGTGCCGGGCTTGCCGTAGTTGGCAAAGGGATAAATACTGATGCCGCCACGGGGAACAAAGATACCTGTTACCTCGATATACTTGGGTTCCATCAGACGAATGAGGTCTTTCATGATGATGTTGACGCAATCCTCGTGGAAGCTTCCATGATTGCGGAACGAGAAGAGGTAAAGCTTCAGGCTCTTGCTCTCTACCATTCGCTTGTCGGGAAGGTAGCTGATGCGAATCTCTGCGAAGTCGGGCTGACCTGTAATTGGGCATAATGCCGTGAACTCGGGACAGTTGAAACGCACCCAATAGTCGTTCTCGGGATGCTTGTTCTCGAACGCTTCCAAGACTTCAGGTGCATAACCCTGCGGTATCTCTGCTTTCTTGCCTAAGGCCTTCAAAGTTTCCATTTTTAATTCTTAATTTTTAATTAGCCTTAAGGCTTAGGTATTTCTGTAATCCTTCTCTTCTCAATTTGCAGGAAGGGCAATGTCCGCAGCCGTCGCCAACGATGCCATTATAGCAAGTTAGTGTTCGATAACGGATTGTGTCGAGTACTCCGAGTTCGTCTGCCAAAGCCCAAGTCTGCTGTTTGTCGAGCCACATTAGAGGAGTATGCAAGCGGAACTGCTCGTCCATAGCGAGATTGAGCGTCGTATTGAGGCTCTTGATGAAGCCGTCACGGCAGTCAGGATAGCCGCTGAAGTCTGCCTGTCCCACACCCGTTATGATGTCGTAGATGCCGTGATTGCGGGCATAAATGGCTGCGACAGAAAGGAAGAAGAGATTGCGGCCTGGTACAAAAGTCGTGGGGTAGGGCGAGCCTTCCTTCTTCTCGGCTTCGATATCGAGTTCAGGATTCGTTAAGCTGCACGATGGACTGAGCTGCGAGATGAAGCTGATGTCCATGCATTCCCAAGGCACACCAGCTTCTTCTGCCAGTTGTTTTGCTATCTCGACCTCTTTCGCATGCCTCTGTCCATAGAGGAAAGTGAGGGCTCGCACCTCGTCGAAGTGCTTGAGAGCCCAGTAAAGGCAAGTCGTGCTGTCCTGACCTCCTGAGAGAACTACAAGAGCACTAGTTGATTTCACAATTTTACAATTTTACGATTTCACAATTCATTTGTCCAATTGTAAATTGTCCAATTGTCAAATATGACTATCGGTCTCCTATTGCCTTTTGATATTCGTCCCAAAGAGCATCGACAGAGTTCTCGGGTTTGTCGCCAAGGATGTGCTTCATGGCTTTGTCCCACGACCAAGGCTTCAGCTCAACTGCAGAGCGATTGAACTTGCGGATGAAGTCCTTGTCCTTGTTTAGGGAGAGCCAGTAGAGGAAGTAACCTGTCACACGATAACCTTTCTGCCAAGTGTTAGCACGAGGGCGGTCCTTGCTCTTGAAGTCCTGTTCGAAGCAACCGCAAGCCACGCGAACAGCATCAGCAAGTCCTTCGATGAAAATCCAGTATTCGCTCTTATTGTCATAGCTGCCGCAACCCTCGGGCGAGAGCTGATAGGCATGAGTCAACTCGTGATAGAGGACACCACGAGTCTCATAGTCGAGCTTCAAAGTGTCGTTGCCTTCGAAGCACTTCTCAATCCAGTTTGTAGAGTAACGAATGCCAACATGGTCGCCGCTTCCGTACTTCTCGCTGATGCCGTTGTAGTCCTTGATGGTGTAGATGATTCGCTTCAGCTTAGGCACATTCGGGTCGTTCGGTCCCCAATAGAGCGTCTGCAGAACTCGCAGAGCATTCTCCTGAATATAGGGAGCGGGATTGGGGATGATGTTGTGATAGATGCGAGAGCCTTCGCTTTCGGGAGCCTCATCATGGAACTCAACGTCTCCGGGATTATGTTTGAGCCACTTCTTCTCCACCTTGATGGGAGCGTGGTACTTTGTGTCTTTAAAGATTGCCTGAGCCTGAATACCGATTGCAAAAGCGCTTGCTAAGATAATTGTGAGTGTACGTTTCATCTTTAGTTTAGAGTTTATAGATAATAGATAAGAGTTATTTGCGGCTGCAAAGGTACAAAAAAAAGATGAGAGATTAGGGATTAGGGATTAGAGTTTATACTTTATTAAGACTATTTATGCAAGATTTATTTCAGGATGACTTCGTGCTGACATCTCTGCAGAGTTGCGTTCAGCGGAAAGGGCGCGTTCGTGGTCTTCGAGTTGGACGGAGAGACGAGCAATCTGCATCATAGTTTCGTTTCGTTGTTTGGTCAGAGTTTGTTGCTTTGCAGCGATGCTTTCCTGAATTTCGGACGAGGGAGTGCAATGTCCGTCTTCCGTTTCGAGAGCGATGATGCGGCTGTTCAGGTCTTCCACCTTAGCTTGACAAAGCAAAGTGTCCTGGTTTATCTGCTTCAAACTGCTTCTAATCTTGCTCCAGTCTTTACCGTCAGCAAAGACTTCATCGAGTTCGTTTGCTTGAACAGGAGGATGCTGCAAGTTGAACGCATGCATCCAAAGGTCGAGCTTCTCTCCAAGTTCCTTTTGCTCGCCTTCAAGCCTCTCAATATGTGCCAGGTAGTAATCGTGCCGACCTTGCATCATATCGTTCTCATGACGAATGCTTGCCATTTGGCTTCGCTCTTCCTCGAAGCGCTCACGAGCATTTGTCACTATTTGTATGTGCTTCTGTTGTAAGTCCTTGGCATCTCGCTCTGGAATTAATTGTTGATATGATTTAAGGTTCTCGGCTTTGCGACCTTCGAGGTCTTCCAAGTGCTTTGAAACGACGGATGAGGAACGAGAAAGAGCCAGAAGCAATGACTTCATTCCTTCCAGATTCGTTTTCTCTACATCGAGGATGGCTTGTTTCTCCGTGATAGTCTCCTCTACTGCGAACCAATCTGTAATGAGCTTCTGGATTTGTTCATAGAGTTGCTCGGGATTGCCTTGCCAAACAGAGTACCAATCCTTGATGGTGACGGCTTCCTGCATGCTTTCGTAGATGCGGGTAAACTGCTTGTTGACGCTTTCTAGTCGCTGATTGATTTGTTCCAGTTCACGACTCAGAACTTGCAAACCTGTATTGAGTTCATTGAGTCGGACATTGACTTCGCTCTGCTTCTGAGCGAGTTTATGCATTTCTTCGCCCAGTTTTGCGATGCTGCTTTGGTGGAACGTAAAGGTCTCAAGTTCTTTCTCGGCTTGTTCTGCATCGCGACTAACATTCTCTATGAACTGACGAAGCAACGCCGTTCTGGCATCAAGGTTTGTGCTTTCCGAACATTCGGCAAAGGTTGGGTCGAGTTCTGCATAGAGCTTCCATTCCAGCACATCTTCGTTCTGACGGATGCGAATGGTGTTGAGCGACTCCTCTTCGGCACTTAGTTGACCTTGTTCGCTTGCCAGTTCTTTCTGAAGTTCCGTGAGTTGTTGCTGCTTTGCATTCGATTCGGAAGCCAGAAGTTCGTAGTCGGTCTTCATCTGACCGATAAGTTTGCTCTGGTCGAGCATCGTGTCGCTATGATAAGGATGATGCGTCGCACCACAAACAGAACAACTTACGCCTTCTCGCAGGTCAGCACGAAGCTGAATGATGTCCTGCCCTTTGCTCAGCAGATAAGTGTATTCCTTCTCCTTGCAAAGCCTTTTTGCCTTTCCGACTTCGCCTTCCAATTCATGAACATTATCTTCCAGATGCTGAGTGTTCAGTCTAAGTTGCGTCACCTTCTTGCTCTTCTCTTCGATGCTTTCGTAGCCTGTACTGATGCGTTTCCATAGGGATAGGGCAGAGTGCAACTGTTGTCGGCGACCTTTCAGCATTAAAGCTCGTTCCTGGAGCAAGAGACCGTCCTGACCTTGAATGTAGGAACGATGCATATTCAATTCGGCTTCGGCCGACTCGGTTTGTTGCTGAAGGTCTTGGAACTGCGAGAAAGCCTTACCCAAAAGCTCGTTTTGTTCGTTCTGTCGCTTGATGGTCAGCTGACGTTTCTGTTGAAGCTCCGTCCTGCGCTTGTCCCTGTCTTCCAAGTGTTTGAGTTGCAAGAGGACGGATTCTCCGTGCCTGAGCATATTCTCATGCACCTCCATACTCTGTCGCTTGGTGCGCAACTTTTCCAGTTCTGCCTGAAGCGTTTCCGTATTCTTCTCTTTATCGACAGTTTGAGAAGAAAGCGCATCCATCTCCTCCCTTACCTTATTATTATATTCACGCAGGAAAGC
>JAFYYO010000079.1 GCA_017557475.1 Bacteroidaceae bacterium | reverse complement strand
GTTCTTGTTGCCTATGATAGGCCTGCATGCACAGCAGTACAAGGTGCGTTCCTTCTGCTTTGAACGCGTGGAAGTGACTCCCGAACTGGATGCGACGCCTTCCCAGGAAGCTGAAGCCATCGTGGCTCCCTACAGGGCAAAGGTTGATAGCATTATGGCTCCGCCACTCGGTTTGAGTCGTGTCGCGATGTCGGCAGGAAGGCCGGAAAGCCTGCTGGGAAACTGGGCGGCAGACGTGATGGTTGAGGGCGGAACGGCAACTGGCTTGCAGCCTGCGGACATGGGACTCATCAATGTTGGCGGCCTGCGCAACAACATGCCCGAAGGTATCGTCAGAAGAGGCGACGTCATGCTCATCTCGCCTTTCGAGAACTCACTTGTCGTGCTCGAGATGAAAGGGTCTGACCTCCTCGAACTGATGCGGAACATCGCAGCCGTAAAAGGCGAAGGCGTGAGCAGCAGCGTTCGAATGGAAATCACGGAAAACGCCGAATTGCTCTCTTGCACCATCGACGGCAAGGAGATTGACCCGAAGCGCATCTACACAGTCGCTACCATCGACTATCTCGCAGAAGGCAACGACAAGATGTATGCCCTGAAGAAGGCTGTGAAGCGGCACGAAATAGGCATCCTCGCTCGCGACATCATGATGGAATATGTGCTGAAACACAGAGTGATAGACAGTAAGATAGAAGGAAGAATAACGATTAAGTAAGGCCCCCCTACCCCCCCTTCAGGGGGAATAAAAGAATAAGAAAAATGAAAAAAGACATAGTTAAATTATTGTTGCTCTTTGCCATCATCCTTCTCCCCCTAAAGGGGGTCGGGAGGTCTCCAGAGGGTTCGCTCTTCATCGTTCACACCAGCGACACGCATTCTTGCATTGAGCCCATCTCGCCGAACTTCAAGGATTCGACTCAAGCGAACAAGGCCGGCTATTTGCGACGTGTGGTTCTCCTCGAACAAATGCGTAAAGAACATCCCCAAGACATGCTCCTGCTCGATTGTGGCGACTTCAGTCAGGGCTCCGTTTATTACAATCTTTATCAAGGCGAGGTTGAGGTCAAGCTGATGAATCTCATGCACTATGATGCCTGCACTATCGGCAACCATGAGTTCGACTTTGGTCTCGAGAACCTTGCTCGCCTGATGCGAATGGCAGAGTTTCCCTTTGTCTGCTGCAACTACGACTTTACCGGCACTCCTTGTGAAGGGCTTGTCAAGCCATATATAATAGTTGAACGCGCAGGCGTTCGTGTAGGAATCTTTGGAGTTTGCCCGCAACCTCAAGGCTTGATTACTGGTAAGAACTTCGAAGGAATGGGTTATACGAAGCCAGCCATAGCGGCTCAGCCCATTATAGACCATTTAAGAAACGACGAGAAATGCGATGTCGTCGTTTGTCTCAGCCATCTCGGATGGGGCGAGAAGCCTGATATGGACCCCGACTTCATAGCTAATACGACTGGTCTCGATGTCGTTCTTGGCGGTCACTCGCACACCTACTTTGAGGAGCCGCAATGTCTTTATGACAAGAAAGGCCACATGGTTCTTGTCGATCATCAAGGCAAGAATGCTCGCTTCTTAGGAACCATCGAGGTCGGAGTAAGCAAGCAACCCTTCTAACATTACAGAGGAAAACAAAACATAACTTGGAGCGTTCCCAAACTAGGCGTGCCTAGTTGCCAAACTAGACGTGGCTAATTCGCAAACTAGACGTGGCTAGTTCGCTTATTAGCTGTGGCGTGTCTGGAGATAGCCCCAGAGGGGCGACAGAACACAGGCGGGGGAGTAAACCCCCGTGAAAGAAGAATAATAGTTATAGAGTGCCGTAGGTACGACAGATCGGCCTTTTATTCTGTCGCCCCTTCAGGGCTTTGTTGTATGCAGACCCTTATATCGGGGGTTCACACCCCCGCCTGTGGTATCTTCAGCCTTACAGGCTTTTGGTCTACTCTCCCTGCCTCGTGGCCAGTCCTGGCACGTCAGTACCCCAATCCTCACACGTAGGTACTCGAGTACCTCCACGCTTGTACTGGAGTACCTCCACAGGTAAACTATCGGGAGACTGTGCCAAATGAGCCTTCCATCCCTGTCATTTTGAGGGACAAAACAAAATAATTTGCCCATTTCTTTGTGCGTAACGAAAAAACTGCTAACTTTGCAGTGCAGTTGAGACATAAAGTCTCTTCGCAGAGAAAACTTATAAACTAATAAACTAATCAACTCATAAACTCAAAAGCTTATAAACTCACAAACTTATTTACAATGAAGCAGAAATACCTCTTCGCAGTCTTGCTATTATTGGTGGCAGGCTTGCAATCGATGAAAGCCCAGGAGGCTTATGCTTGTTATACTTCTGGCAACACGACGCTGACGTACTACTACGACACTCAGCGCAGCAGTCGCGCAGGTGAGACCTTTTCCATGAACGCTTGGAGAGAGGATCCCGGTTGGCATAGAGAAGATATTTTCTCGGTTGTAACAAAAGTAAAGTTTGAGCCCTCGTTTGCCAATGCTCGCCCCACGACCACAGAAAGTTGGTTTCAATCAATGTGGAATCTTCAATCTATCATTGGCCTTGAGTATCTGAATACCAGTGAGGTGACAGATATGTCGTACATGTTTTACAGCTGTGAATCGTTGACGAGCCTCGACCTAAGCACCTTCAATACCTCCAAAGTTGATAACATGTTCTTAATGTTCAGAGGTTGCTATGCCTTGACGAGTCTTGATTTGCGCAGTTTTGACACGTCTAACGTAACAATGATGCGACAAATGTTTGATAACTGTCCAGCCTTAACCAGCCTCGACCTCAGCAGTTTCAACACGAGCAATGTGACGAACATGGATGAAATGTTTGGCTCTTGTGATGCATTGACCAGCCTCGACCTCAGCAGTTTCAACACGAGTAAGGTGACGGACATGGGTTTTATGTTCCGATACGATAGCGCGCTGAAAACAATATATGTAGGTAGCGGATGGAATACCAGTAGTGTTACATTCTCCAATATGATGTTTTACAACTGCACTAGCCTTGTAGGCGGTCAGGGCACAACCTACGATTATGACCACATCGATGCCAGCTATGCCCACATCGATGGCGGCACAAGCAACCCGGGCTACTTCACAGAGAAACCAAACAAGCGAGGCGATGTGAATCTTGATGGAAGTGTCGATATTGCAGATGCCGTTTGTGTCCTGAATGCAATGGCAGGTCAATCAGTCGCTGGCGACGCAAATGTCAACGGAGATTATGACACTTATGGCAACCCTGTAATTGATATTGCCGACCTCGTAACAGTCCTCAACATCATGGCTGGGCAGTAAAAGCTCTTGGTGAAGTGATGCAGATAATATAAGGAAAAGATAAAAAGAAAGAGGATGTGCCAACTTTGACACATCCTCTTTCCTTAAGTCTCCTCTTACAGAGAAGATTTAGAGGGGTCTTTACAGAGAGATAGCACCGCTGGGGCATGCATCTGCGCAAGTGCCGCACTCAGTGCACTGTTCGGGATCAATTGAGTACTTTTCGCCCTCAGAGATTGCTCCAACGGGACATTCGTCGATACATGTGCCGCAAGCAACACAATCATCACTAATTACGTAAGCCATAGTCTTAAATTCTTTATTTGGTTACTATTTTGTTTGTTTTCGGGTGCAAAGATAATTATTTTTAGTGATAGTGGTACACAAAAGGCAGACTTTTTTATCGTTTATCACCAAAAAGAATGATTTGAGCAATAAAAAGAGGCATGATTACGTTATTAATACGATGCGCACACATACATATAGAGGCCTCGTATCGCTCATCTTGTTTGCCTTTGTTCTGTGTCTCTCGGCACAGGAAAGAAAGGTGCAGAATCGCCCGTACATCGACGAGCGAAAGTTCCATTATGGCTTCTTGCTTGGTCTTCACATGCAAGATATGGAGTTGGAGAACAACGGCTACATCGATCCTGAGACTGGTGAGCAGTGGTATGCCGAGATTGACAACTACGGTCCTGGTTTCACAGTTGGTGTGCTTGGCGAGCTTAGACTGAATAAATACTTTTCACTTCGCACTTCTCCGACCATCCATTTCGGTCAGAAGCACGCCGTCTATCATGAGCAGAAGAGCGGTTCCGATAGTACACAAGTGTTCAAGAGCACCTATATCTCTGTGCCTTTCGATGTGAAATTCGCGGCTCCTCGCTACAACAATTTCCGTCCTTACCTCATTGCTGGCGTCAATCCTATGGTCGATCTCACAGCTCGCAAACATGATGCTCTGCGCTTGAAGCCTTTCGACATCTATCTGGAAGTCGGAATGGGCTGCGACATCTATCTGCCTTACTTCAAGTTGATTCCTGAACTCAAGTTCTGCTTCGGCTTGATGGACATCATCCAAAAGGACAGAAGCGACCTCATCGACGGCACT
>JAFYYO010000078.1 GCA_017557475.1 Bacteroidaceae bacterium | reverse complement strand
CAGGAAATCTCTGCACTTCAGGCAAAGAACGCTCAGGAGGCAGAAGCCCTTCGCATCAAGTACTTGAGCAAGAAAGGTGAGATTTCTCTCTTGATGAACGACTTTCGTAGTGTTCCAGCCGAACTGAAGAAGGAAGTCGGAATGAAGATTAACGAGTTGAAGAATTTTGCTCAGGAGAAGATAAACGCCTTGAAGGAAAGTGCTGGAGAAGCTTCTGCAAGCGGTTCTGACGCGATTGACCTCACTCGCACACCTTATCCGATTACGCTTGGTTCACGTCATCCGCTCACGATTGTCAAGAACGAAATCGTGGATATCTTCAGTCGTCTTGGCTTCACGCTTGCAGAAGGTCCTGAGGTTGAAGACGATTGGCACGTTTATAGCAGTTTGAACTTTGCTGACGACCATCCTGCTCGCGATATGCAGGACACGTTCTTTGTGGAATCGCATCCTGATATCATTCTTCGCTCGCACACCAGTAGCGTGCAGTCTCGCGTGATGGAGAAGACTCAGCCACCTATTCGCATCTTGTGCCCAGGCCGCGTTTATCGCAATGAAGCCGTGAGTGCTCGTGCCCATTGCTTCTTCCATCAGATAGAAGGTCTGTACATCGACAAGAATGTGAGCTTTGCTGATTTGAAGCAAGTCCTCTTGTTGTTTGCACAAGAACTGTTTGGCACAGACACAAAGATACGCCTTCGTCCCAGCTACTTCCCCTTTACTGAGCCCTCAGCAGAGATGGATGTAAGCTGCACAATTTGTGGTGGAAAGGGTTGCTCGATGTGTAAGGGTAGTGGATGGCTCGAGATTCTTGGCTGTGGAATGGTCGATCCTGCAGTCCTCGACGCAAACGGCATCGACAGCAGCATCTATACTGGTTATGCTTTTGGTATGGGTGTAGAGCGCATCACGAACTTGAAGTATCAGGTGAAGGACTTGCGTATGTTCTCAGAGAACGACGTTCGCTTCCTCGACGAATTCACTTCCGCAAGATAACATCACACGTTATCTTTGCCAACATCACACGTTAAAATAGCAAACTAAGCGTGTTAAGTAAGACGACTTAACACGCTTAATTTATTTGTATATCGTGAAGTTCTTGATGTTTGCCTTCTTTAAGGTCTTCGAGAGGGCTCTTCTCTCGGCTCTGTTCATCTTGCCATCGATAGTGAGATGGTCAAAGTCGAAGTCGCTTAACCAATCTGGCAATATGACTTTATCTGAATAATCGAGACTCAGTCTCTTGATTTGATGGGGATTCGCAGGCTTTTCCGTTTGAGCTTCAAGCTGTTTCGTGTTGCCCCTGATGCAGACAGAACTAATGTCGATATCATTATTCAGATAGATACTCAGGTAGTCAACTTTGTTTATCTTCGCAAGCACATCCAGCAACTCCTCTGCTTTCGCAACTTTCCCATAGATGTTAAGATAGTTGATGTCGAGTTTGTTGAACCACTCTGGAAGCTTGATTCTGTTGGTGAAACTGAGTTCCAGCCCGTTGATGTGCTGCAGTTTGGTGAGCATCTCAGGCACTTCTTGCACCTTGATATATATGCTTCCCTTGCTTCTCTCCTTCAGGTCGGCCAGCAAGTCTTCTTCTTTCTCTGCTTTACGAATCAGCCAACCAATTTGAGGGGTAAGAGTATTTGTGAGCGTATCT
>JAFYYO010000077.1 GCA_017557475.1 Bacteroidaceae bacterium | reverse complement strand
GGTGTGATAGGTTATCTGCCTGAGGGCGAGGACTCGTTGGCTTTCCTGCAAAGAGTGAAGCAGGCTTTCGGAGTGGAGTGCCTGATGCACAATGAGTTGCTGGCTCGTCCGATAGAGAGCGTTGCCATTTGCGGTGGAGCAGGGGACTTCCTTTTGGATGAGGCTTTGCGAGTTGGAGCTGATGCTTTCCTGACAGGTGAGATGCACTATCATCAGTACTTCGGCTACGAGGGAAAGATACAGATTGGCGTGCTTGGTCATTACCAAAGCGAACAATATACGATGGATATATTCAATCAGGTAATAGGGGAGAGGTGCCCCAGGTTGCCGCTCTTCAAGACGACACTTTGCACCAATCCGATAAAGTACCTATAGCCTCTCCTAAATCCTCCCCTCAAGGGAAGGACTTAAATAGTAAATCGTAAATCATTAAATAGTAAATAACGTTATGGCTAGAGAAAAAGCTAAGAAAGATCCCGCTGATTACAGCGTTGAAGAGAAGCTCAAGAATCTTTATGCTCTCCAGAGCATGCTTTCCGAGATTGACAGCATCAAGACGATTCGTGGTGAACTGCCTCTTGAGGTTCAGGACCTTGAGGACGAAATCGAAGGTATGACCACTCGCATCGAGAAGATCAACAACGACATTGCTGAGCTGAAGAAGGAAATCAACGAGCGCAATGGCAAGATTGCTGAGAACAAGACGAACATCGAGCGTTACAACACTCAGATGGACAGCGTTCGTAACAATCGCGAATATGATAGCCTGACGAAGCAAGTGGAATATGCTGAACTTGACAATCAGCTTCATGAGAAGAAGATTCGCGAGGCTAAGGAAATCGTTGAGGCTAAGACTGCTGAGATGACTCGTTGCAACCTCGAAGTGAACGACCGCAGAGTGCTTCTCGAGACTAAGAAAGAGGAACTGGAGGAAATCGTAAGCGAGACAAAGGCTGAGGAAGAGAAGCTTCGCGAAAGAGCTAAGAATCTGGAACTTACCATCGAGCCTCGTCTCTTGAACGCCTTCAAGCGCATCCGTCGCAACAGTCGCAACGGCTTGGGCATCGTCTCTGTTCAGAGAGATGCTTGCTGCGGTTGCTTCAACAAGATTCCGCCACAGCGTCAGCTCGACATCCGTAGCCGCAAGAAGATTATCGTCTGCGAGTATTGTGGCCGCATCATGATTGACCGCGAATTGGCAGGACTTCCCTCCGAGAATCAGGAAGGAACGAAGAAGGGTACACGTAAACGCGCTTCGAAGAAGAAGGAGGAATAATCCTTCAGCTTCGTCGTAACCGGCAAGGGCGTGCTTATATGAGAATATAGGTACACCTGATTCGTAAACTAAGCGTGCCTAGTTGACCAACTAGGCGTGTCTAATTCGTAAACTAGGCGTGTCTAATTGACAAACTAGACGTGCCTAATTGAAACACCAACTATATGGAAGAATTAGTTTCTGTCATAATGCCCTCCTACAATGGCGCTAAGTACATTGCAGCAAGCATAGACAGCATCATTTCGCAGACATATAAGAACTGGGAACTCATCATCACTGATGACTGCTCCAACGACGGCACTCAGGACATCATAAAAGCCTATGAGGCTAAAGACAATCGCATTCGTGGCTACTATTTCGACAAGAATCAGGGCTCTGGAGCGACTCGCAACAAGTGCATCGAAGAGGCTCGTGGACGTTATCTGGCTTTCTGTGACAGCGACGACCGTTGGTTGCCTGAGAAACTCGAGAAGCAGATAGCCTTCATGCAAGAGCATGACTACGCCTTTACCTATGCCAGCTACTATACCTGCGACGAGGAAGGAACCGTCAACGGCATCATCATCGCACCTGAGAAACAAACCCTCACCAACACCAAACGCGATGACAAGATAGGTTTCCTCACTGCTGTCTACGATACGAAGCACTGCCCAAAGATGATGATGCCCTTGCAACGCAAGCGTCAGGACTGGGCTTATGTGCTCATGATACATCAGAAGGTGGGCAATGCCTATGCAATCAAGGAACCACTCGGCATATATCGTCTGCATCAGAACGGAATATCGCACAACAAATGGTCGCTCGTTAAGTACAATGCCGCTGTGTATCAGGAGGTTTTCGGTTACAGCAAGTTGCAGTCATATGCATATCTCTTCACCTTCTTCTTGCCGACATACTTCTCCAAACGCATCCGCAATAAGATACTGAATCACCGTTACAGCCACTTGTGGCAAGAATTCGCAAAACGCTCATGAAACGTCTCACCATCCTCATCCTTCTTACCTCAT
Organism: Bacteroidaceae bacterium; assembly: GCA_017557475.1. Next base: position 19,370 of record JAFYYO010000077.1, on the reverse strand, counting down.
CCTTCCTTCACCTCACATCCCTCCATGCTAAGCCCGTTACTTACATCTGGGATATGAGCGAACTGGTCACATTGGCACGTAACCCGTCGTCGCAGGCTTACAAGAACATCGTGCAGAAAGCTAACGATGTGATTAAGCAGAAGCCCGTAGCTGTGACCGACAAGGAAATCTGCCTCTCTGGCAACAAGCACAACTACGAGAGTCTGTCCCCTTATTGGTGGCCTGACCCCAAGAACCCGAAAGGCCCATACATCGCTCGTGATGGCGAGTTCAATCCCGAGTACAAGAAGTATGATGCCCCTCGCCTGTCGACATTGAGGAACAATCTGCTGATCTGCAGCAAAGCCTTCTTTCTGACAGGCGACCCGAGCTACTATGACTTCTTCTGTCATCAACTCGACACTTGGTTCATCAATCCCGAGACTCGCATGGTGCCCAATTTCGAGTACTGTCAGTTCATACCTGGTCGAAACAATGGCAAAGGCAATCCTCAGGGAATGGCCGATACCTACAACTTCAACGATATGCTGGAGAGTATCAGGCTTGTGAACGCAGTCAAGAGCATCGGAAAGAGTCGCATGAAAGCTCTCAAAGCTTGGTTCAGCGACTTCGCAGATTGGATGCAGACAAGCGACTATGGCAAGAAAGCATACGCATTCACTAACGGTCAGGTGCTGACATTCGACACCACAATCTACAATATCTTCATCTTCACAGGTCAGAAGTCTGCTCGCAAAGCCATCTTCAAAGCATTCCCCGAGAAGCGCATCAAGGCACAAATAGCAGATGACGGGAAAATGCCAGAGGCTTTAAAACGCACGAAAGCATTGTCCTATACGGTCTCCGACATACAGCGACTTGTGGATTTCGCGTCCCTTGCAAAGGCTGATGGAAAGAGTCTTTCGAAGGAGAGTATGGCGAGAATTCAGTCGGCATTCGACTATATTACGTCATTAACCAAAAGTCGTAGCGCTTTCCCATACAAGGAGATAGGAGATTGGGATGCGCAGGTAAAACTGCTTGAGCAGAATAGGAAAAGGTTCCAGAAACTTTAAGGAGCGATAAATAAACGATATTATGATAGGCGGAAGATATGGCTATGACCGAATCTTCCGCTTGTCGTATTCACCATAACCTTCTACATTGAAAGCCTCGCCCAGAGCGAAGTCAAAGCTGTCGGGTGTGTAATTCACATAACCACTCCAAGGATAGAAGGTAAGTTCACCAAAAATGATTTGGCCATCGATGTTGTATAGGTCAACTCTTACGAAAGGAAATCCTTGAGCCAGTTGCTCCGACAATTCAATCATTTCATTGATGTTGGCAGGCAGAGTTGGCTGTTGTCCGTTCTCGAATGTCGGACAGTCACTGCGTACTCCTTCCATGAAATGGAGGTCTTTGTCCCAAAAACCGCGACGATGGTCAGAATAGCGGTTCTTGTCGATCCAGAGGTAACGGAACTTACCGTTGTAGCAGAGGAACTTATAGTCGTCGATAGAACCATCCTTGTTTGTGGTGTCCTCAAGGTACTTCTCGACGATAATGCGCGAACCTGTTGACGAACCATATGCCCATTCACGCGATATGACAGGATAGTTTTTGCTTTGCCACTGGCTGACGGTCTTGACGACACCGGGTATGTCGAGAGCCTTCTTGTCCCTGCATACCAAGACATTATCGCCGCTTCCGCCGTCAGTAGTCTTGATGACAAACTGGTCGGGTAGGGCATCGAAGTCTATCTCTTCTGCACGCTCGCAGAGTTGATAAAGTGTGTTCAGGTATTTGTCAGTCTCAAGTGCTTGTTCAACATAATCTCGAACCGCATATTTATCAACACATTGCTTCATCACAGGGTTGCGGTAGTAGGTCTTGTAGTGTTGCAACTTCTCTGTAAACCTCTTGGGCTTGTCGAGATGCAAGAGGTGTCCTGTACGGATGAAGTATTGGAGTGTCAATATCCATATGTCGGGCAGGAAGCTCAACAGATGAGCCAATGTATAAAGAATGCGTCGTTTCAGGTTCATAAATTCTATTGTGTCTTAAATGTCAGGCTTAAAGGGACGCAAGTATTCCCTGATTGTTGCCCATGCACATGCCAACACTCTGTTTGCAAAGAAGATTGGACTGTAGTGGCAAATACCTTTTAGATAAATTATGGAAAATCTCATTGCAAGTGCGGCATTGTCGCGAGTGATACTCCATAGTGAACGTGAGCGAGCTGCAGAGTTCCTACGCAGTCGACGATAGTAGATGCAATCTTGAGGAGCAACGCCGAAAAGTTTAAGGCGATGACTCATCTCGGCATTGAACAGTGCATCCTCACCTTGCTTGTAGCGAGTGTCAAAGCGATAGTCTCCTATGGCTTTGCAAGCTGTTATCTTGCAACAAGCCACAGACATGAAGCTGCGGCACGACATCAAGGAGGCTTGCTCTGGCTTCTTGGCGTTCTTGTTGTAACAGTTTGAAAGCCAGTCACCGCGCATCTGCCCTGTTCGCTCGTCTAGGTTTATCACGTTGGCTATGGCCATAGCATCGTCGCCATGAACCACGGACAGCAGTCCTTCAAGGTAAGTAGGCGACACCCAGTCGTCGTCGTCGATAAAGCAGACATATTTGCCTTTCACAAAGTCAAGACCCATATTTCGAGCATTAGACACACCACCTTGGTCAGTCTGTATGATGGTAGTCTTCAAGGCATTTGGCCATGAAGACAAGTGAGCGGCGATTTGGCTATGATAGGGTTCGTTGCATCCGTTCACGATGATGATGAGTTCATATCGGTCGTGTGCAAGCGTCTGCTCTTTCAACGAGTCGAGGCATTGCCAAATATAGTCGCCTGGCTTGTATGTGGGAATGATGACGGAGATGTCAGCCATAATGCTATGAGTCAACGAAATAATTTCTTGAAGATTGTTGTCGTACCTGAGAATAGTGCCCGATGTTTGATGCCGAGTGCAACGGCTTTGCAGAAGGTCTTTGGACCGAACTTGAGAGCGCGAAACACCTGTACGATAATGGGACGCTTAGGGAAAGGGTATTTATCAACGAACTTGTTGCGGCGCATCTGCACTTCCAAGCGGCAGAGAAAGTTCTCGGGATTGCTGCGGTAGCCGTCGAAGAGACTGTTCCTACGTGTAGTCACAACATACAGAACTTCTGAACTTGTTGTAACAGCTTCGTCACCGGCCCAGCAAGTAGCTTTCGTAACAAACATCACATCGTTAGCAGCCATTGTTTCATCGAACACAATGCCTTTCTGCTGAATGTAATTCCTCCGGAATATTTTGCACCAAGGGACAGGCATTATCAATACGGCCTCTTTCTCCGTGATGCTACCCTTTTGAGCTTTGTCTATTGCTTCGTTGAGCTGTAAGTGTCGGTCAGAGGGAGAATAATCGTCAGAATCTACACTATCTGCCTTGAAGAGTATGATGTCGTAAGTGTCATCCTTGTGTTTGTCAAGTATCTGGAACGCATCCTTTGTGAAGAAATCATCGGAATCGGCAAACACCAACCATTTGCCATCAGCATGCCTCATACCAATGTTTCGAGCATGGCCAGCTCCACCGCCTTCCTTGTCGAAGATGCACTTAGTGTACTTGCGGTCATGACCTGGAAACTTCGCAAAATCCACCTTCTGCTCCGAACTGTTGTCATCCACCACGATGACCTGCACCTCAGGTACATCGGGAATGGAGTCGAGACATCGTTGCAGTAGTGCTGGAATCTCATGATGGGGAATGATGACCGAAAAAACGTGTGTGTCGTTCATGTGTGAATGGTCCTTTTAATTAGCAAAGTTAGGTAATAATTCGGAAACAGCAAAAGATTTGTTGAAAAATATGGATATTTCCCAACGAACCCTACATATTTTCCGCTTTTTCCCTTGTTGTTTCCTTGAAATTCCTTAGTTTTGCATTAATATTATCTATCAGTAGTATGAAAAAGACATTGTCGTACCATATAAATAGGACGTTCAGTAAGACCCTTGATGCTTTGCTGACAAAAAAAGGCCCTGGTGGCGTAAACTATATTTGGAAGCGGAGACACTCGTCCACTTTAATCATTATCTTCTCTGGGATAGGCAAATTGCGTTACAACTATAAGAGCTCACTATGGCCTAGTCCTTATGACCTTCTCTTCGTAGCTGATTGTTGGGCCGGTGGTGTGAGCTATTATTGGTATGAAAACAAGAGTGACCATCCAGAACGATACACTCAAGCACTGATTGATCAGATTCTGGCAAAAGGAAACTACTCTTCTGTAATAACAGTGGGGAGCAGTAAAGGTGGTACAGCTGCCCTCTATTATGGAATGAAAATCAATGCAGACCAAATTCTTGCCGGTGCCTGCCAGTATTATGTGGGCGACTATTTATCGCGCTATCAGTGGGAAGAACACCCCGAACAATGGCAAGCTGTAGTGGGCGGAGAACGAACTCAAGAATGGGTTGATATACTTGACAGGAAATTGCCCGATATGATTAAGGCTCACCGCAACAGCAAAACTCAAATTTTTCTGCTCTACTCCACAGACGAGCATACGTATCCAGAGCATGTTAAACCGCTCATTGAACAACTCGATGCTTGTGGCATTACTCACAAAGACCAAGTTGAGCACTTTCCTGTTCACGACATGGTTGGAGGCTATTTCAGGGAAGCTATAAAGACGAGACTTCGCTGACCTTCTCTTTGCTATCAGTCGATGGGTAATTTTGCATGCCCCCCCAGTTGCATAAGGAAGTCCTCTGTGTAGAAGAGGTTCACTCCAGATGAAGAGGTGAGCGTCATTTCTCCGAAATAGGCTTTGCCATCCACTTCATAAAGATCAACGCGTACTTGTGGATGTCCTTTCGACAACCGTGCGGCAGCATCGAGCATCCTTTCAAGTGAAGCAGGTCGGGGCAGGCGTACATCGGTTAGACGGAAATGAGAGGTGCTAACGGAATATTCTGGATGTGGATTCCAATCTGTATCATAGGTGATGACATCAACTGTTTTGGGCGTTCGGTTCAAGCAACACCATATACAGAATGGCTTGCCATCAAAGGCCCATATCTTGTAGTCTATCAAAGATGATGACTTGACAGGCTGCTTCTCAACATCGAGCAACTGCTCGGCAATGATGCAAGGCTTAATGTGACGGTAATGTGTTTCACCATGTATGACGCTATAGTCAGTATGCAGCCACTCGTTGAACTGGCGTATCCAAGCAGGGATATCAAGGCTTTGCTTATCCTTGCAGATAAGGATTGTCTTGCTGCCATGATTTGTCTTCATCACAAACTGATTGGGCAGGGAACCCCAGTCAATGTCTTCAGCTCTGTCCCACTTTCCATAGAGGGGTACAAGCATATCGCCAAGTCCTCGTTCTTCCACATATTGACGCACTTGATATTTGTCTGCCAGACGCGGCCATTCGGATGTGTCACCATAGAACTTCATCCAGCTGATTTTCTCATCAATGTTCTTGGGGTGTTTCCAGTCAATATCCTTACCATGAAATTGTTTATAGCGGATATTTGCCAACTTTTTGGGGAAGTGGATTCCCAGGAAGTGTTCGTAGCGCACTCGCAAGGGGTGCAACTGATGACGAAGTTTTTTTATGATTAAGGACATATATTGATATGAATTGATAAGTTATTTTTTCTTTTTAATCATTTGTTGTGCTGCATGACGTTCGGCATCTCCAAGAGCAAACAGCCAACAGGAAATGCCAGCCACAACGACAGATACAGTGCCGGTGAGCAGGAAACGGAATGGTACATTCACGTAAGTTACCATTATCCAACATGCAATAGCAATACATAATAGAGGTATAGCCACTCGAGCAAATACATGACTGGCGAAATGGCGAATTGACAGCCCTGCAGTAATTTCCAGGAATGGAAGGCGTACCAAGGCGCATAGAATCTCAAAACCGATGTATGCCCACATGGCTTGCCCTATTTCATAACCAAAATGGAGACAAAGCCAGAAAGCTGGCAAAGTAAGTACCTTAATTGTATTCACTACCAACGAATAGTTACGTATGCGTCCAATGGCTTGATTGGCAGTTCCTAAACCAAAAGTTATCTGGTCGCACAGAGCAGAGAGGATAACAAAGCGGCATAGTGTAACGGCATGAGGTGGTACATCGCCCAACCATAGTTTTAATACCTCTGGTAGTTCAAACGAAAGTGGGATGACCACAGTGGAAAGTAATAGGAAATTATACTTACTTGACAGTTCTGCAAGATGGAACATCCGTTGTCGGTTCCCAATACTTTCAGCCTTTACAATTTGTGGACTCATAGCATTGGTTACCGCTTGGGAGATAAAGGCTATGGAGTGATATACCTGCTGGGCGATGCCATATGCGCTGTTGACGATTGTACCAAAGAACCTGTTTAGAATGATAGCTACGCCCTGTGTTCTTCCCATTACACAGCCGGTACTATAAACAGTCCAAGTGGCAAAGCCCGTTAATTCTTTAAGATAGCAGCGACGGACAAGACTGAGTCTGGGCAGCAGCATACTCTCTTTGAAATGATTGACAGCCCATAGTGAGAGTGCTAGGAAATGGAAGGCTTGGATGCCTGCGATTGCAAAAGCGTATGCCATCAGTCGGTCGAAGGTGATGAATGGAAGAGATAATGCGAAAGCGAGCTTCAGAATTCCATCCATAACATCAACCATTGAGACATAATAGATCTCCTCCCGAGCGATGAATAGGGCCTTGTATGGAGCTGTAAAGAAAACAATGACAAGCGAAAGTATTGCTAGGTAATACACTCCTTTTGCCGTCGGAACACGGGTAGGATCAATGTCCAGAAATCCACCGAAGATAAATGGCGTAAAAGCAAGGAGCACTATAGCTATACTCCCTCCGATGAGGATGTGCAATAGAAGACTGCTTGAGAACATGCCCCTGACCTCCGTAATATTACCTTTACCATGGTAGAACGATAGTTGCCGCTGTGTAGTAATAACCAATGCACCAGTGAGAAAGGCCAGCATGGTCACCACACCTGCCACAAGCGAGTAGATACCGTAATCAGACTGTCCCAATGCCTGCAGCACCAAACGGGTGCTATAAAGGGAAAGACAGGTGTTGATAATCGCCCTCGTATGCTGCGCAAGAGTATTAATGACTATTCTCTTCGATGGTTCCATTGCTTGTCGCTTCAGGAGATGGTGGTTCTGTCTATAAAAACTTATAACCTTCCGTCAATAATGTCACGTGGCAATATGCCCTTTACATCATATATGATTCCTTTTTCACCGGCTTTCGCCTTTATGTCTATGTCCCGGAATTCGTTATGAGCGACAGCCAGGATAATGGCATCGAATGTGCCCTCTGGTATTTTGTCGGTAATACTCAAACCATATTCTTTCTGCACCTTTTGAGCATTTGCCCAGGGATCGAAGATAGTGAGGTTTCTGGTGTATTCCTGAAGTGTATGATAGATATCAACAACCTTTGTGTTGCGAATGTCGGGGCAGTTCTCTTTGAACGTGATTCCAAGTATCAGTATCCTTGCATCTTTTACCATTACACCTTTCATGTTCATCAACTTGATGACTTGATTAGCGACATAGTCACCCATTCCGTCATTCAACCTGCGGGCATTCGACATAATACGGGGTAAAACACCATAAACCTGTGCTTTCTGGATCAGATAATAGGGGTCAACGCTAATGCAATGTCCACCCACCAATCCTGGCGACAACTTGATAAAGTTCCATTTCGAAGATGCAGCTTCTATGACATCATGCGTGTCTATGCCCATTGCATTGAAAATCTTAGCCAGTTCATTCATGAATGCAATGTTCACATCGCGCTGCGAGTTCTCTATGATTTTCGATGCTTCTGCAACCTTGATGCTTGGGGCTTTATGGGTGCCATTTACCAAAACAGAATTGTACACTTCATCAACTATGTCGGCAATTTCTGGGGTTGAACCAGATGTGACTTTCTTGATTTTCTCAACGGTATGTAATTTATCCCCAGGATTGATACGTTCAGGAGAATAACCTGCAAAGAAGTCCACGTTAAACCTTAAACCGCTGACGCGCTCTACTACGGGCAAACACTCTTCCTCTGTAACACCAGGATACACTGTGCTTTCATATACAACAATGTCTCCTTTGGAAAGAACTTTTCCTACAGTCTCACTTGCTCCCCATAGGGGGGTGAGGTCAGGACGGTTGTTATCGTCCACAGGTGTAGGCACCGCCACAACATAGAAATTGCAGGAACGGATCTTTTCCAAATCTGTGGTACAAACAAATCCATGATTGTTGATGGCATCTTGCAATAGCTCATCACTCACTTCGAGTGTGGCATCATGCCCAGCCATGAGTGCATCCACTCTCTGCTGATTCATATCGAATCCTACTGTTTCATACCTTGTGGAAAATAATCTGGCTAAAGGCAAACCGACATAGCCTAATCCAATCACACATATTTTGATTTCTTTCATTTCGATTATAGTTTTATGCTATCTAATAATATGGTTCTTCACACTCTTTATCAATGTGTCGAAGCCAGAGAAGAGTGCTCCCTTGCGGATAATAAGCCTCAAAGCACGGAGAAAAGTCTTGATGCCAAACCGTCGTGAACGGGTAAGCCAAACAATAATGGGTTCTTTCTTGAATTTGGGATAATCTTTCAGAAACTTGTTTCGGCGTATCTGTACTTCCATCCTGCAAAGGTAATTGTCAGGATTTGTGAAACGTTCTTCAACGAGACTGCCTTTGCGTGTTGTTACGGTATAGAGTGTTTCGTCTGATACGGTCACTGCATCATCTTGACTCCAGCAAGTAGCTTTGAACACAAACATCAGGTCGTTTGATGCTTTTATTTCGTCAAACCAGATGTCTTTTTGTTGAATATAACTCCTACGAAACATTTTGCAAACAGGACCGGGTCTTGACAAAACAGCAGTCTTATTATCTATTTTGCCAGCCAATGCATCATCTATTGCATTGTTGAGGTCAGCAAAGCGATTGGAGGGCGACAGATCTTCAGAGTTTACGCTGTTTGACTTAAATAGAAGGATGTCGCATGGGGCTTCCTTGTGTTTGTCAAGTATATGGAATGCTTCCTTTGTGAAGAAGTCATCGGCATCAGCAAAAACTAACCATTTGCCGTCGGCATTCCTTAACCCGATATTGCGAGCATGACCGGCACCGCCGCCCTCTTTGTCAAAGATGCACTGAGTGTGCTTGCGATTGAGACCAGGGAAATGCTCGAAATCCACTTTTTGCTCTGAGCTATTGTCGTCTACCACGATGACTTGCACCTCTGGTACATCGGGGATGGAATCAAGACACCGTTGTAGCAGGGTGGGGATGTCGTGATGAGGAATAATGATGGAGAATATATGTGTTGAGGCCATAGTTATTCAGATTCTTTTGTCGTCAGTTCTATTACTCCTTGTGACCGTGGTGCATAGAACGCCAAAGTAAGTAAGGTGATAATGAATGGTGGAGGATAGACTTCCATAATCATCATCATGAACATTGTTGCCGCAGTTGCATATATTAGGAGAATGCTCCTATCATTGGTGGCGGGAAGCTTGACGAACACCATATAACAAATATAGGTGAACAAGGCCAGTAAGATGATGCCCCCATAGATGAGTATGCCCCAGATGAAATTGTGTGGTCCCTTAGCAAAAGAACTCATGTGTGAGAAGTACCATTCTGCATCCACAAGGCCATAGCCAAAGATGGGCGAATTGGCAAAAACCTTGGAGGCCGAATCCCACATATAGGTCCTGTAAGTGAAGGTAATATCTTTACCTAGTACGTCTTCTACAAGCCATATGGCTAGTGAGTTCTGTTCAATTCCTTTCCCTTGAAAGCAGACGAATATTTGGAAAAAGATTACGGATGCGATTAGCGCTATGATACCTGTCTTCAATAGTTTGTGTGAAGGTATAAGACAGAACAGGAGAAGCAAAAAAATGCCACTCATGGATGTCATGGATTTCACGATGGCGAGCGTCACGATGGAAATCAACGTGACAGGTATGACGTTGAGAATCAACCATTTGCTATACCTCATGCACACAATACTGATACCGACTGCGCACAGAAGGCGGCATCCCATACCATTGTAATTGCCACCAAGTATGTATCCCTGATTCTCTTTTAAGTCATCCACAATCCATAAATCAGGATGAGTCATCAGGTGTAAGAAGTTCAGATATGCACAAAAAGAAAAAGAAATGGCAAAAGCACATATCAAGAAATGGAATCTTCCCTTGAAATAATCAGCGGCCATAGCGATGAAGATGAGCGTACAACCCTGATAAAAACAGCCCTTAATATCTGTGCCGTTGATGAACGTAGATGCGAACATCAGTAACTGGAACAAAATAATAACAGCCACATATAGTGAAATGGTTCCTGTTCTGAGGTAGAATATCGACATGACAACAAATGACAACAATGATAGAGCAAGTACACCATAGGAGAGTGTTTGCATCTCCATAACGTTGATGCTAATGCTCATGTTGACCACTACCGAGAAGATCATCAGAAAAGGAACGATAGTCCACTTGCTCAGATCCATTTTGAGCAAGTGCCCGATGTCTATCGTTAGTAGTTGTGTCAAACGCTCATTCATCCTCCAATGCTGCTATGATTGCGTTTGCTGGCTAAAGGGGAAGATCTCTTTCCTTACCAACCATCCCCCCCATGCAATTGTAACCAGGATTAGCATACCAAGCACGAACAATACACGCTTTGGTTCGGTGGGAAGCACAGGTACTGTTGCACTTTTTAATGTCGTGAAGGCAGGGGTCTTTTCCTGTAATCTGACCTTTGCTTCTGTCAGTTGCGTTTCCATTACACTGAGGGAACTTTGCTTCAGAGAGAGTTCGCTTTCCAGTTTGTTCTGTCTGCTTTGGTAACTTTGGAGGACGACATTTCTGTGCGAGTCGCAGAAGCGACTGTAGCGTTCCATTGCAATGTTATATTCATATTCGGCGCTATCACGCAATTGCTGATAGTGCTCAACATCTTCGGTGGCTTTGCTTGTGCGATAATGTATGATGAATTCCTGCAAGTGTTGCTTCACGCTGTCGGCCATCGTCGCACAGACAAGTGGGTCTTGATCCTTGACGCTGATGGAAATGACGTAGTTCTTCTTGTCAACAGAGCATTTGATACGGCTCATGATTAAATGCATCAGGTCGTAGTCCTTTCTGTTCATCATAAATGGATTCACTTTGTCCGTGCCAGTTATTCTCGGGGTGTTATCTTCTTCGGTAAACAGAGACTTGATGCGTCTTTTTACATAGTTAAACGGCCAGGTCAGCATATTCTTTTTCTGATGCTTCTTCATGTAAGTGAAGTAGTCGGAGGAGATTTTCCTGTCTTTTGTGGTTACATGAATGCCGTATAGTCCCACGATGAACTCGGGGTTCTCGAAGAGTTCCGGGTAAAGCTGTGGGTAGATAGCATCCTGATTGCCTGTCCCTCCGACACTTATTCCGAATGAGGATGCGAGGCTCGAGAGTCCACCTATGCCTTGGTCGCCACTCATCTCAGGCGCAAGCTTTACTGTGCTGGTATAGTAGCGTGGTTGGGGGAGAATCCAAATGCATGAGAGGATGAACGTCACTACCCATACCTTGAGGAATGTGCGGCGTTTCTGCCAAATGGTACGTGCTATCTTTGTGAGGTCGATGACCTGTTGCTGGTTATTGTTCTGTGCCATGACTGTTATTTGGTGATGATGTGCATGATTGCAACAATGACGGAGGAGAGTGATGCGGCAGTGGATGCGGTGGACATAATCTCAGGTGTTGTCATGCCTTTCTTGCCAGCCTTGGATGGAACTACGATTTCTGTTCCTGGGTCAATGTGCTTCGATGTTCTCGACGAGAGTTTCATGACGCTGCCGTTCATATGGATGCCGTAAGCATGACGCTTGTATGCTTTGCTGGCATAACCGCCTGCGCGACGGATGTAGTATTTGACGCTCTTGCCCTCTTCATATGGCATGGAGACTGGGTGCATGACTTCGCCGCTCACTTTGACGGTGTTGTTGGGCTTAGGTATGCTGAGTACGTCACCTTCGCGAAGCACGATGTCGTTGATGCCTCCGGGTTCCTTCATGGCTTCCTCTAAGTCGACGGCGATGGAATAAATGTTGGCGGTGACGGCTTTCAGGGCGAGGAGGGAGTCGGCGAGTTGCAGGTTAAGATCTTTGCCATCGCGCAATCCGCTTTCGTATATGTCAATCTGTGCTCGGATGTTGTTTGCGTCGCGTTGTTCTTTTTCCTCAGGTGTCATGGTTCGTGTGAGTGATGCTCCGCGGATATAGCCTTGGTCGGTGATGCCGCCACAGTCGTTGATGAGGTCGGAGAGACGGTAGTTTTTCTTCGTCATGGTGTAGATGCCGGGGAAGTTTGCCTGGCCTACGATGCTGACATTCTTCTGTTCTTCGTAGGCGGGGGACTTGCGGACATAGACGATGTCGAAGGGTGCGAGTTCGAATGTGGTGTCTCGCATGAGGCTGAAGTCCTCGTTGAGGGCGAATGTGAAGTGTTCTGCTGCTCTGATGTCATCTTCTGTGGCGTGTACGTTACGCAAGCGTCGGAAGATGTCCACGCGAGCAAGGGAGCCGGCTTGGGTAATGCCGCCTGCCAACAGAATCATCTCTCTGAGGGTGGTATGCTCGGCATAAGGGTATTCGCCGGGGTAGTTGATTTCGCCGTTAACCTGTACGGTGAGGTTGCCTTGCATGTCGAGTTTGTCGGGGATGAAGAGCACGTCGCCGTTGTGAAGGGGGATGTCGACTGCTGTTCCTTCGAGTATACCGAGGGCGTCGACGCTTATGATTTCTTTGCTTTTGTCTTCTTTCTCACGATGCATGATGGCTCGCTTGGTGTAGGCGCTTTCGATGAGGCCGTCAGCTGCGAGGAGCAGGTCCTTGACACTCTGTATCTTGTCGCCTAACTGGAACTCTCCGGGGTGCTTCACGGCTCCTCTAACCTCTACCATATTGTTGTAGCGGACGAGGTTTTCGTCAGCTTCTACGAGGTCGCCGTCGACCAGATGGAAGGTTCCCATCTGTGGATCATCGATGGTGAAGATAGAGTATTCTGCACCCATGGTACGCTTCAGGCGAACGCCTTTGGTGTAGGCTTTTCCGTCGAATCCGCCTGCGTATTCCAACAGGTCCTTTACTGTTTCGCTTGTCTTCATTTCGTACCACATCGGACGCTTCACATGTCCGGCGATTTTCACGAGGCAGTCGTATGGGCCAACCTTGATGACGTCGCCGTCGGTGAGTCGTATGTCGCGGGTTGTGTTGCCGTGCAGGATGTAGTCATACACGTCGATGGAGGCGACTTGACTGCCTCTGCGGTATATGCGAATGTCGCGAAGAGTACCGATGTCGTTGACGCCGCCAGCCGCATAGAGTGCGTTGAAGGCAGAGGAGAGGCTGGAGAGGGTGTAGGTGCCGGGTCGTACGACTTCGCCCATCACCTGTACTTGCATCGAGCGCAGGTCGGTCAGCGAGAGGTCGAAGTGGCAGTCGGCGTAGGCTTGTCCGAGTCGTGAACGGAGAGTAGCCTTGGCTTTGTTGATGGTGAGACCGGCCAGACGGATTGGCCCGACGTCGCTTATCACGATGTAACCGTCGGGTGAGATGGTCTGTTGCATTGTCTGCTGGCTAGCTCCCCAAATGTTTATTGTCACTTCATCGCCTGCTCCGAGAACGTAGTTGGCTGGTGTGGCGATGTTCTGCGCAGGGGCAAAAGTGAGGTTTTGGGATGAGAAGATGTTTCGGCCAAAGACTTGGCGAGCATTCTTCTCATCGGCTTTTTCTGTCGGATCTTGTTCTGGATTGGCCATCGTCTCGTCTTTTGTTTTCGATTCATCGACGATACCGACTTCCTCTTGATGTGCTGAGAACTCTTCGGCCTTTTGTTCTTCTTCTCTCAGACGCTCTGCTTTGCGGCGTACACGTTGCAGTTGGCTCATGGTTACGCCTTTGCTAATCAGTTGAGTTGCAATGCTGCTTTGCGGCGTGCCATTCTTTGTTTCCTTTGTGATAAAGGTTAGCACTTGGTCGTCAGTCATGCTTTGAGCCTTCGCTTCGAACCCTGAAAGGAAGAGGGGAGGAAGGACCAGGAGGAGTAACAGTAAAAAGAATTTTGTCTTCATATGGTGTTCGTTTATTATTTTCGCCTGTGTCACATTATATGTATATATAACGTGCGCGCGAGGCATTTTATTGTATCCGACCGTGATTTTTGGTAAAAGAAGTTGTTTTTGCTCGCTCTTCGAAAGTACTCGATGTGGTGTGCCTTCCAACTAGGCGTGGCTAGTTTGAAAACATAACGTGTAATGTTGGCAAACATAACGTGTAATGATTGCAATCATAACGTGTAATGTTTCCCATCGATGCAGCAGTCGTTGGGAGAGACTCCAGGTTCCTTATGCTTCTTTGATGTCGTCGTAGGAGGGAATATCCTCGACAAACTGATAGGTGCCGCTTTCGTAATCGATCTGGCAACAGTAGTGCTGAAGGCCGTTGCTCACGATGAGCCATTTCACACGAAGTTTGATGTTGTATCGGCTAATCTGTTCGAAGACCTGCTGAGTAATCTCTACCTGCGGCGACTTGTACTCCACAATCATAGTTGGCTGTGCGTTTCCACCATAGACAACTGTGTCGCAACGCTTCTTTGTGCCGTTCAAATTGATAGAAACTTCGTTTCCGATGCACTCTGCAGGATAGCCTTTCTGCCCAATCAGGAAGTGGACGAACTGCTGACGAACCCATTCTTCGGGTGTCAGAGCCACATATTTCCGCCTCAAAACATCAAAAACATGAAGTTTCCCGTCCTTTGTGATGATTTTAAGCTCCGTTTTTGGAAGGTTCAGTTCCTGCATATCGTTTTTTTTCGTATATTTGCTGCAAAATTACATAAAAGATGAAGACAAAGCAAGAAATCGTAGAGAATTGGTTGCCTAGATACACGCAAATTCCACTTGAGCAGTTCGGAACGTACATTCTACTCACGAACTTCAACAATTATGTGGACATCTTTTGCGAAAACTTCGGCATAAAAAAGCCTGCATATACCTCGAATATGCGATGCGCAACGGCAGACGGCATCACCATCATCAACTTTGGTATGGGCAGCCCGAATGCAGCTATCATCATGGACTTGCTGAGTGCCATCAAGCCGAAAGCCTGCCTTTTCTTGGGCAAATGCGGTGGTATCTCGTCGAAGACGCAAAAGGGCGATCTCGTTCTTCCCATTGCAGGAATTAGGGGAGAGGGTACGAGCAACGACTACTTCCCACCCGAAGTGCCCGCTCTGCCTGCGTTCATGCTCCAACGTGCGGTCAGTAGTACGATTCGCGACCTTGGCTTCGACTACTGGACAGGCACGGTCTATACGACGAACCGTCGAGTTTGGGAGCACGACGACAAGTTCAAGGATTACTTGCGCATGACGCGAGCAATGGCTGTCGATATGGAGACGGCAACGCTTTTCACATGTGGCTTCGCCAATCACATCCCGACTGGAGCCCTGCTTCTCGTCAGCGACAACCCTATGACGCCTGAAGGTGTGAAGACAAGCGAAAGCGATCGTCAAGTGACTGAGAACTATGTCCTTAAGCACGTGCAGATAGGCATCCAGGCTCTCGAAATGATTAAGCAGGACAAGAAGACCGTCAAGCATCTGAAGTTCGACTATTAAGTCGGGCTTGCTGACTTGCTGAATAAGGCTTACATACTTGCTGAATAAGGCATCTTGATTTGTTGATTATGGCTGCGAAGGGCATCACATACGACGATATACTGCGCGACCTGAAGGCGCAAAAAGTTGCTCCCGTCTATTATCTGATGGGCGAGGAGGACTATTATATTGATAAACTGAGTGATGCTATCGTGGAGGCCGTGCTGACTGAAGACGAAAAGGATTTCAACTTGGACATTGTCTACGGCGCTGAAACTGATATAGATAAGGTGATAGAACTCGCTCATGCCTATCCGATGATGGCGGAAAAGCGTGTAGTTCTCGTGCGAGAGGCTCAGGCGATCCGCTCTCTGGAAGGTCTCGAAGCCTATCTCGAGCATCTCACACCCACGACTGTTCTCATCTTTTGCCACAAGCACGGAAAGCTCGATGCTCGCAAAGCCGCTGCCAAAGCCCTGCAGCAAGTGGGCGTCGTCTACGAAAGCAAGCGTCTCTACGACAATCAACTTGCCCCTTTCATCTCGCAATACTTTAGTAAACATAATGTCGATATCGAGCCCCAAGCCATCCAAATGCTTGCAGGTCATGTTGGTTCCGATCTCAGCAGATTGACGACGGAGATGGATAAACTGCTTCTCGCTTTGAATGGCGGTAGGGTAGTAGGGGCTGCACTCGTCGAAGAGCAGACAGGTATGAGCAAGGACTTCAACGACTTCGAACTGCAGTCCGCCCTCGCTCAGCGCAACATCTTCCGCGCCAACCAAATTGTAAAGTACTATCAAGGCAACCCTCGCAGTTTCTTCATCACTAAAACACTGACCAATTTATTTACATTTTTTTCTGACGTTATGCTGGCATATTATGCTCCTGACAGGAGTGATGCAGGCATAGCAGCCTGGTTAGGGAAGACAGAATGGAAGGTCAGGATGGATATCGGACCAGCCCGAAGAAACTACTCTGGCGTGAAGGTAATGCAAATTTTGAGTGAAATTCGCAAAACTGACGCACAAAGTAAGGGGGTAGGGGGCGTTAGAACACCTCATGAGGAGCTTCTTCAGGACCTAATCTTCTTCATTTTGCATTGATTTCTTTCAAAACTGTTTCGGCTCACGAGGCAAGTTTTTAGCCCTTATCCACTGAAATAAAACACCTTATACGAGATTCCTATCCTCTGAGAATCGCGTAGATTTTCGTCGCCTTTCCCATGGCTCGAAAGAACGCGAAAAACGCCGATTTTGGCGAATTTTGCTGTTTTTCCGTGTTTTTGCCCTGTTTTAGTTTAGAAATGCAAATTGCCATATTTGTGCACAAAACTAAACAGGCGAGCGGGTGCAGTAGCCTGAATGGCTTGGTACAATGCGGTGCTATTTACATTTGCAAATGCCGCCATAGAGAGGATGATGGCCCTCGTTGCATATTTAGTTGAAAACTTATGCACAGATAACTTTCCAATGTATTGTATTGGAATTCAGCTGATAATGAGTTTTGGTTAAAATAAATCGGTCGCAAAATTGCACACATGCGCGGCTTTGTGATGCTTTTGCTGAAGTTTTGCTGTGTTTAATGGTTTCGTGAGGCGTATTCTGTACTAATAACCAGCTTGTTATGCGGTTTTGTAAAACTCGATTGCTTTAACCGGAATTTGTGATGCATTGACGAATTCGGTCTGGCAAATTTCTCGTTTTGCCATTTCGCGTTTGGATTTGCGATTTGGATGCGTGAATTATATTCTAAGCTAATTTGTCAAATTTTCAAAGCAAAAGCTTGGCGCTCTAAACTTTATTTTGTACCTTTGTGGCGGTTTAGAAACGCAAACAAACATATAAAAACATATAGGCACACATTATGAAGGACAGAATTAGTGCTCTCATGAAACACATGGGAATGTCGCAAAAGGATTTTGCAAACGAGATAAGAATTTCGCCGGGAACTCTTTCGAGTATCTTTAGTGGCAGAAATAAACCAACTCTGAACACGCTGAACAACATTCATGATCGTTTTCCAGAGGTTAATATGGATTGGTTGATGAATGGTAAAGGCGAAATGTTTGCTTCTTCTACCCCAATTTCTCCACAATTCGAGGCAGGCGAAAGCGGATCTTCGGCAACGTCATCTCTTGTTTCTGGACTCCCTCTTCAGCCTGGTTTTATTGACCATCTTTCTGGGGCTCAGCAGATGTCCCCTCAAACATCGAATTTTGCGTCAGAAGGAAAAATATTTGACAAACCTTCGCGAAAAATAGCAGAGATTCGAGTCTTTTATGACGACGGAACGTTCGAAACTTTTTGTGCAAAGCAATGAACTGTTTCACGCCAAGCAATGTGAGGTATCTCACTAAGCCGTGAATTGTTTCGCGCTAAGTAATGTGAGATTTTGTGCAAGGCAATGACAAACATCGGGACATAGTTTTATGTTCCGATTTTTTTGTTCCTTTTCGTGCTCTTATGGTGCTTGGGTGCAGGCAGATGAATTCGTTGAGCTACTGATTGCCCTTGTTACGCGCAGGCATAATACAAAACATTTTTATATGTTTTGTTTGTTTTTCTCTTGCTATTGTCGTACCTTTGCAGCGCGTTATATATAATAATGTATATGAGGAAGTACGTTTTGGACCTTCGAGTCACCTCTGTCGAGCAGCTGAGTGAGCGATATCTGTTGCTCGCGGCGACCAATCCTGCTGGTCCTCTTCCTGAAATGAGGCCGGGACAGTTCGCGCAGCTCCGTATCGACGAGAGCAAGGAGACGTTCTTGCGTCGCCCTATCAGCCTGCATCATGTTGATTATGAGCGGAATGAGGTGAGCTTCCTGATACAGAAGGCTGGCAGGGGAACTGCTTCGCTTTGGCAAAAACGACCAGGTTCGACGCTGAATGCGATACTTCCTTTGGGTAAAGGCTTCACGATGCCGAGTTCGCCAGAGCAGAAAGTCTTGCTCGTCGGAGGCGGCGTCGGAATCGCTCCTCTCCTGTTCATGGGAGAAGCGATGCAGAAGATGGGAGCCAAGCCGACGTTCCTGTTGGGTGCTCGAAGCAAAACGGACTTGCTCAGGCTCGATGCCTATCGTGCTCAGGGCGCCGTCTATGTCACCACAGAAGACGGGTCGGAAGGCGAGAAAGGCTTCGTCACGCAGCACAGCATCTTGCAGCGAGAAAAGTTCGACAACATCGCTGTGTGCGGGCCTAAGCCTATGATGATGGCAATGGCTTCCTATGCAAAACAGATGGGAACCCCGTGTGAAGTGAGTTTGGAAAACATGATGGCTTGCGGCTTGGGTGCTTGCCTTTGCTGCGTAGAAGATACAAAGGAGGGCAATGTCTGTGTCTGCAAGGAGGGTCCTGTGTTTGATGTCGAAAAACTAAAATGGTAGCGTCTCAAAACATAACGTGCCTAGTTGGCCAACTAGGCGTGTCTAATTGCCAAACGAGACGTGCCTAATTTGCAAACTAGACGTGGCTAGTTGAGAAACATACTATAGGAGAAGGAAAAAGATGGCAGATTTGCGAGTAGAGATAGCTGGGTTAAGGCTTAAGAATCCAGTGCTTACGGCAAGCGGAACATTTGGCTATGGCATAGAGTATCAAGACTTTATCGACCTTAGTCAACTGGGCGGCATCATCGTCAAGGGCACTACTCTCGAGCCTCGAGAAGGC
>JAFYYO010000076.1 GCA_017557475.1 Bacteroidaceae bacterium | reverse complement strand
CGTAGCGGTCATCCATGAGCAGGCGTCCCTCGTCGAGACCTTTGACAATGGCCTGGGCAATCTCAGTCACCTCTTCCCTCGGGAACTTCTGCACGACGTCACGAAGCGTTACCATGAAGGTGTCACGCTCTCCTCCATACAACGAGCTCATAGCCCTGATGAACATCATACGTGCTCTGTGCTTGCCTTCTGGGAAGTTGTCCGTGCTGAACTGATAGTTTTCTTCTACCTTATTATAGTCTTCTGTCTGATAGGCGGCATAAGCCTCAGCATAGATACTATCCTCGACGTGCTTGCCCTCTCGAGCAATCATCTCGTAGTTCGGATTACCCAAAAGGAAGGCGAGTTTAGCGTCGGGGAAGTCCTCGAGCAAGTAGCCTTTATACTCTTCGGCACCTTCCATGTCCTCGAGACGGCCATAAAGGAGGAAGAGATGATAGAAGACGTTGTCTATGTTGTCGTGTTCCGGGAAGTCATTAAGGAACCTTATCATCGTCTTCTCCGCCAGCGGGAAGTTCTCCAACTGCTCCTGTTCCTGGATGCCAGCATTGTAGAGAGCATCGCCAAGCAAGCGGTTCGACTCTTCCATTTGCTCCTCCGTGAAAGGTATCTGCTTGAGATAATACTCGCGTTCATGTGGATCGTTGGCCAGAGAGTCCTTACGTGCCTTCTCCTTAGAAGCGATACTGTCGGCTGCGGCAGCGCTTGTTGCTGCGCCGTAGAGGCTGTCGGCTGCAGCCTCATCGAAGTCTGCATACTTCTTGGCTTCTTCCTCACTCATGTTCTTCAGCAGCGATTGCTTGTTGCTGATGCGCCAGTAGTTCTCGTTTGGACGCGTTCCCCATCGCCTCTGGAACTCTTGAAGACCGCTGCGCACAGTCATCGGGTTGTAGAAATACCAGTCGCCTGTCTGCTGACCTCCCATCATACCCGTCTGGTTCATCTGGCTTGCACCGCCTTGCTTTCCCATTCCTGCGGCATTGTTACCCATCGCGCCGTTGTTCATGGCATTGGGATTGAGCGTTCCGTTGGCAGCAGCCTTCTTTGCTTCCTCCTTTTCTTTCTTACGCAAAGCGGCAATGACGCGGTCGATAGCAGCCAGGTAAACTTCCTCGGGACTCTGTGCGAGAACCTGCAAGCTGTCTTGCAACTTGATGGTGCTCAAGTGAGGTTCCAGGTCGGTAAGTATCTTGCTGCGTCGCTCGGTCTCTTTGTATTCCCGATGTTCTTTGTCGAGCGCACTGACGCACTGCTTGTAGGTACGCGCCGCCTCGATGTAGTTCTCCTGCTCCCAGTAGAGTTGACTGAGGTGCAGGAGTAGCGTTGCCTTGTCGGGGCCGCTCTTCTTGCTTTCCTCCAAGCCCTTTTCCCAAGCATAGATACAGTGCGTGGTATCCTCGTTGCTAAGGTAGATGTTGCCCATCGCATAATAGACCTTGTCGAGGTAGTCCTTGTTCTTGTCGCTTTTGGCCATGCGCTTGAGGCGGGCAATCATTTGGCGGAACTTACCTTTATGCATGACTTCGGTCTGCATGATGCGTGCATTGAATGCTATCTCATAAGGCGGATTGGCATGTATCACCTTGGAGAGAGTCTTGTAGGCCATCGTGTCGCGACCTGTCTCGTGATAGAGTTGAGCCAAAAGGAAGTTGAGACGTGCTTTAGGCACCTTGCCTTTAGTCGTCTTGATAGTATTCTTCAGATAAGGTATCGCTTCTTGATACTGACGGGTGAGCACATAATATCCGGCCTTTGTGTTATCGACTTCCTTCTGTCCTTTCCGCGTTATGCTGTCCCGCTTCATCTTGTTGAGCAGGTCCTCGGCGTCGTAAGGCCAGTTCAGAGCCACATAACATCGCGCCAACTTGGCTTTTGCGACGGACGTGATGTCGGGCTGTGTGCTATAGAGGCGAAGGATGTAGTTGTAGGTGGAGGCTGCTTCGAAGAACTCGCCCTTCTGGAACTGGGCGTCTCCCATCATAAGCCAAGCGTGGTACATGTAGGGGTTGAACTCCTTGCGAGCCAAGAATGCTTTTTCCTTTTCCGAGCGTTTGCTGTTACCCTTGACGATGGGACGCTTCTTGATACTGTGCACCTTGATGGCCTTCTCGCTTTTGGTGATGGCGGTCTCGAAGTTGCTTTTGCCCATGCCTGCCGTCGACTTGACGGTGCAGATGTACATGGGAAGAATCTCGTTGAAGTTGTCCCTATGCCCTTTGCTCTGCGCCTCAAAGCCTTCGAGGTAGGCCTGCTGCCCGTTGAAAAGTGTGTTGTAGTGAGCAGTCAGGGCATGATAGGCACGCGTGGCAGACGTGTTCTTCTTGGTCGTACAAGAGACAAAGAGGGCAAGCAACATGATACACATCATGCCGCAACGCGCTGTCTTTATAATCCTTTGCCTGCTCATACCATATTATATAACGCACGCGCGCATGCTTTTATTGTGCTGAATGAATTATTTGAGCTTTCGGCTTCCTCATTTTCACCTTTCTATATCCTCTTCCCTCCTCGTTCTATTCTTGAAACGCAACTTGCGATTGCAGGAACGCAGGCTGCGATTGTCGGGATGCAAACTGCGTTTGTAGAAACGCAACTTGCGTTTTAAGAATTCGACGAGCCTCGACAGAAAATGCAAGCTTGAGGAAATGAGAAAAGGCTGTGCCAGAGCAACGTTATGCTCTTTTCATTCCTCGTTTTCACGGATGATGAGAAACGCCTCGTCCTTCAGTTCGTCAGGAAGATTGACTCTGCGCAACTCGAGACTATGCAACCAGCCTGCCACCTCGTCGGGTCGCATGGTATAGAGCACTTCACGGAACTCCTCTACCTCCTCCTCGCTGTAGGCGGTCCTGCCACGAAAGCGGTCGAGTTCCTCGTCTTCGTAGTAGTCTACCTCCTCTGCGGCTGCCCGCAGGAGATCCTTCTCGCAGACCTCATGCTGACCACAGCATTCAATACCTACCTGCATATCTTGAAACCTATTTTGTCGAGGTCGTCCCAGAAACTCGGGTAAGACTTGCTCACGACTTGGGGATTGTTGATTTGTATCGGACCATTTGTGCGAAGACAGACAGGCGCGAATGCCATTGCCATGCGATGGTCCTCGTAAGTATCGAAGGCCAAGGACTTTCCCATCCTTTTAGAGTCTCCCCCTAAGGGGGAGCGGGGGGTCTGTAGTTCGTCGCCCTTTACTTCCACGTCCACCATCTTGCCAAGTTCCTTCTCCAATGCTGCGATGCGGTCGGTCTCCTTGATGCGAAGGCTCTGAAGACCAGTGAGATGGAAGGGAACGTCGAGCATCGCGCAGGTCACAGCAAAAGTCTGTGCCAGGTCGGGCTGCTGCGAGAAGTCGTAACTAAAGTGAGGCGTGATGCTTTGACTCTTCTTGAGCCTGACAACTTCTATGCCGTCAGGCGCCACTTCAAAACGTGTCTCGACGCCCAACTCGCTGAACAGTTTCCCAACCCGACTGTCGCCTTGAATGCTGTCGCGATGCAGTCCGACGAGTTCCACTTCTGCATTCGGATCGCCGGAAAGCGCCACGATTTCATACCAATAACTGGCTGCGCTCCAGTCGCTCTCGATGTGATAAGGGCGCTGAAGGTAAGTGCCAGACTTGACGTCTATGACATCGTCGCCTTCCCACTCTACCTTCGCACCGAAATCACGCATCATGCTGATGGTCATGTCCAAGTACGGACGGCTCGCTATGGTGCCCATCAGGGTGAGACGCAAGCCATTCTTCAACGTTGGAGCAATCATCAGGAGAGCAGAGATGTACTGCGAACTGACATCACCAGGAACGCTCAAAGCGCCGCCTTTCAGGTCGTCGCGACCAATGATGCGCAGAGGCGGGAAGCCCTCTTCGCCTTCGTAAGTGATGACGGCACCAAGCTGACGAAGCGCATCGACCAAGATGCTGATGGGACGATGCCGCATGCGTTCAGTGCCGGTAATGGTATGCTCGCCAGGCGTGACACTCAGGTAAGCCGTCAGGAACCGCATAGCCGTGCCGGCAGCCCCAATGTCGAGAGTAGACCCACCTCGACCCTCCCCTAAAGGGAGGGAGGCTTTACCGGACTTCTCCCCCTTTAAGGGGGAGTTAGAGAGGGTCTGCAAAGCCCTCAGCATCACCCTGGTATCGTCGGAATCCGACAGATTGTCGGGCAGCAACGTGTTCCCACTCAGCGCATTAAGCACTAATGCACGGTTGCTGATGCTCTTACTTGCAGGCAGCGCAATACGCCCTCTGAGCCTAGTTCCTGAACTAATCTTAAGCATTTACCTTCTTCAATTTTTCGCCAAATATGGCACAAAGTTACGAAAAAGTTTGGAAGGAACAAAAAAAAGTCATACCTTTGCAGCGCGAAATGCAAGGAACGGGATGTAGCGCAGTTGGTAGCGCACACGTCTGGGGGGCGCGAGGTCGCAAGTTCGAGTCTTGTCATCCCGACCTTAGAAAGAGCCGAAAGCTTAACAACAAGCAGTCGGCTCTTTCATTTTTATATTTGGTCAGCGGAGAGCTCGCGGCCCTCTCTGCACGTATTGACTGATGATGTGGCTCAATGGTTGCTGCCCATCTGTGACACGCTCCATTATCTGCCAGTCGGTACGATAGTCGATATGCTCTTCCACAGCGATGCGATCCTTCGACAGCCACTTTACCTGATACGTGACGTCACCCACCTTGAAGGCTTTCTTCCCATCATACGTTACTTCATCCACTGCACCGCCGTTCACTCTCATCGCTACACAGTTCTTCGGAGAGAACACGTAGAAGGAGTTGAAGTACCTGCTCTCCGGATACTTCTCATGTAGCTTGGGAAGTTCCTTCTTGATGTCTCTAATCTCATCCACATAACCAATAAAGCGCCAAGTGCCTGTCAGAGGATTCCCTGCATCGACCTCCGCCTTGCCGGTCATCGCGTCGAAAGCGATGCGGCTCTCTTTCGTGTATTGTCCCGACTGGTACTTCTCCACGCACCAATCGTTGTAAGGGAATATCATGTGATTGGGGTAGTCGCTCCACCACTTCTCAGTGAAATGCTCGGCATTGCTGTCGTATACTAAGATGCTCTTGTCGTCCTCCGACTTCGGCTCACTTCCCGTGTAGTTGAAGACCATGCGGTCGTTGTTTGAGATGCTGAAGGAGTTGTTCCGAAAGACGACCATGAGCGTCAGGCTGTCGGTGCAGACTTTGTACTGATGGAAGGGAGAGTTTACCTCGCCATTCTTGCCTACGAGGGTCATCAGTCTGTAGATACCTCGTGGATTCTCTGTCTGGGCGTTCGACACAATTGGCAGAGAGATGAGTGCCGCTGTCATCAAACACTTTATTGTTCTTTTCATTTCACTTGCTTTTTAGAGTTTATCCGCTGCGGGCTGAATGTCCTTCATCCAGTCGGAACCAGTAGCGGCGATGCGGCCATCAGGTGTAACAAGGATGATGAAAGGCAGTTCCCTGATGCCCCACTGCTGAACGAGTGGACTCGCGAGAACCTGGAAGTCGCAATAACTCGGGTAATCGACTGTATCACGACGTTCTATACGGGAAAGTTCCTTTTCGTCTGCATCGAGCGAATAGCTGAGAAGTTCGATGTCTTTGCCTTTCGCTTTCAGTTCCCTACGCACTCGCCGAGCACGATAAAGTGCGCTCTGACTGCCGCCTTTCCATGTTGCCCAGAAAGCAATGAGCAGGAGTTTGTCCTTATAATCTGCTTTCTTAATGATTCTCTCCTCAGGTCCGTTGCCGCCATGACCAGGCTTCAAGGTGAGAGAGAAGTCAGGCAAAGGATTGCCCACCTTTATCTTTCCAAGCGAACGAACGTGGGTAGATAGTTTCGAGAGCACGAGATCATCGGGGCAAGCTCTGCAAAGGCTGTCATAAAGTTCCTTCGTCTCTTTGACAGGAGCCGTTTCGTCGCATAGGAAATAAGTCGTGAAGAGGTATCGGCTCATGTTGAGAGTCGGGTGCTCAAGGATGTAGTTATGGGCAATGGTTTTCGTCTCAGCAGCCGACTTTCCGTTAACCTCGAGGCGGAACTCCGTATATACTTCATTATCTTCGGAGCCTTTGACTTCCACTTCGCTGAGGTTCTGCGCATCGCCCTTTATGACGAGATCGGCTCCAGGATTGCCGAAGACGACGAGTTCTGACTGATTGGGATAGAGGATGTGCAAGGTTGCTGTCTCCGGAGTGGGCAGCATATAGGAGAAATGTCCGTTCTGGATGCGCAAAGTATCCAGCCTGTCCAGCCCCTCATCGCTGCTGTAGATAAGGAACTCGCCCTGCTCCAGATGCTCGAACTCCCCTTTGAGGCGAACCTCTTTAGGGTGTTCGGTACAGGAAAGAATAAGGAGAAGAAGAAAAGACCCCCCGATCCCCTTTAGGGGGCGGGAGAGTCTTCCTTTCTTTATTGACTTTTTCATTCCTCTATTATTCCCCCTAAAGGGGATTAGGGGTCTTACTGAAGCAGGCTTTTTACTGCGCTTGCGTACTTCACGAACTCGTAGTCGTTGGCTGCACGTTCAGCGAGAGATGCGTCCTGCTTAATGGCACTTGCCAAAGCGCTGGTCACTGTGCTGGCATCACCAGTACGGGCAGCAAGGATGGCCTGCAGGTAGCTTGTGATGGCGTCGGCATTCTTGATGCCCGAAAGCGTGTTCTTCGCAGCCGTGTAATCTTTTGCGAGAATCTGAGCGAGGGCAGCGCTGTTGCTCATCACGCCTGCCAGATCGCTGGCAGCCTGCGTGTAGTTACCCTTTGCGATATTGAGGTTGCCCATCACTTCCTTGAAGGTCTCGGAGCCGCTTCCCTTTGCGAGATAGCTCTCGGCAGCAGCGATGTCGCCATCCTTCAAAGCGAGCAGAGCCAGGTTCGTATTGACTTCAGGAGCATTCTTATTGATGCTGGCAGCTCTCTTCAGGTAGGCCTGAGCCATTTCAGGCTGTCCGTTGGCGATTGCCATTTGTGCCAAGTTGTTGAGAGGACGGTAGTCGCTGGGATACTGCTGAGCGACTGTTTCGTTCCACTTTTGGCGTGTAGCTTTGTCCGTCACCAGCTTGTTAGCACCATAAACGAGTTCTTCGACGCTCAACTTGCTGGGATCGTCGTTGAACTGAGCAAGGATCTGGTCGTCACTGCGACCAATGATTTCGTAGTTCACGATGAGTCGGGCACGACGAAGCTCTGGCAGGATGCTCTGCTTGATGTCAGTGAAGACCTCGCTCATGTTGCGGATCTGCTGCTCACGCTCCTCAGGGTCTTTGTACATAGAGAGCACACGAAGGATGACTTCCTTGTCCTGCAAGTTGCTCTTACTGATGAGTTCCTGGAAGCCGTCCCAGTCCTCGGCGGTGAACTTCGTGTCCACATCGGCCTTCATCTGAATCTTCTTCAGCTCGCCTTTCAAGTAGTTGGCGCTGACGTTCTGACGCTTCTCGGCCAGTTGCTCATTGAACTTAAACTTACCATCGGGACTTGCGTAGGCACTTACCTCGATGTTCTGGAGGGCACGTGTCTCTTCGTTGTCGTTGATCTCGCGCAGAATCTTGCCCAGATCCTTGATGCTGACGGTGTTGAGTTCGCTGGCACGGAGGTTGGCCTGATTGATGAGGAACTTGATGTTAGCCTCTTGCTTCTGCTCCATGATGCGTTGGAAAGCGTCTGGAGCGGTTGATGCAGTCATGTTGCAACGGCTGAGGAGTTGGCTTGTGGCAAGCACGCCGTAACCGATCTTAACCTCAGGAATGCTGACGACTTTCTTGCCTAGTTTGGCATCGAAGCGAGCATAGAGGTCGCTGTTCTGCATTGCATCCTCGTAAGTGAAGTTCGTCTTCATGGTGTAGACACCACCCATCTTGTAGCTGATGGTTGTTCCGTTGCCCTCCACCTTCTCGCCTTGGAAGGTTGCGCTCTGTCCGACGGCTTCGCCTCCAGCGTACTTGAGGACAGGAGTAACCGTAACTTCGGCCTTCTTCTTCATGTATTTGACGGGGAATGTGCCGTTGATTGTGGCAGGAACCTCGCTGCCGACGAGCTCGAGGGGAGTGGGAGTAACGGTGAAGTTCTCGTCAGTAAGCTTGCCCAGCTTGCTGCAAGATGACAGCACGAAAGCAGATGTGGCTGCCATGAGAATAAGGAATTTTGTACTTTTCATTGTGGTTTGTTTATTATGATGTTTGCTTAATTTCGGGCGCAAAGGTACGAATAAGTGAGCAAAATACAAAAGGAAAACCCAAGTTTTTCTTTTTATT
>JAFYYO010000075.1 GCA_017557475.1 Bacteroidaceae bacterium | reverse complement strand
TGTTTCTTCTATGTTCTATGTCCATATTCGTTACACATTCTATATTTTGAGGTAATTGCTTTCTTGCATAACGCCCACGGGACGCATTGAAGGAAATTCGATTGCAAAGGTAGCTATAAATAAAGGATGGGGGAAGCAAAAGTCGTTCCACTTCGTTTCACTTTCGGCAAAATGTCGCATTTTTATAGGCGCAATCTGAGGATTTTGCGTACCTTTGCACCGAAATTAGTAATTCCATAAACAATGAACAGAATTTGTATCATAAAGATGTTGCTGCTGGCCTTGGTCATGGTTTCATGTCACTCGGACGATGTGCAAGAGCGGCTCAATGATATCAAGGCTGTGGGTGACAAGGAGCCGAAGCAGGCCATGAAGATGCTCGATGCCATCAGGCCGCAGGTGGTCAGCACGTCGGAACATACGAAGATGAAGTGCTTGATGCTCGACATGCGGCTGCGCGATAAAGCGGACATGATGCCGACATCGGACGATTCGGCCAGACTGGTAGCCTCCTACTTCGACAGCCACGGCACAGCTTGTGAACGTCAGGAGGCTTACTACTATGCTGGCAGTACCTACAGAGACTTGCAGGACACACCCAACGCGCTGAGGCATTTTATGAAAGCAGAGGATATTGCCAGCAAGAATGACGGGTGTGACTCGCTGATGCTGAGAAACACTTACTCCAACCTGCACTATCTTTTCTACAATGTGCAAGACTACCAGAACGCCCGTCTCTATGCCGAGCGCGAATATGACATGACCGAGCGGCTGGGACTCGACGCGCTGCGCAGCCTGACGCATCTGGGGGCAACGCTTGCGGCACTTGACAGTCTGGAACTCTCGCACCGCGTGTACCAAAAGGCGCTGGCTCTTGTGGAGGCGGACACCACGCAACAATATGAGGCGGAACTGCTGTATTCGATGCTGTTTAACTTCGTCTATTTGAAAGACGAGGTGAATGCCCGGAGATGTTTCTCGATTGTGGAGTGCCGGAACCTCGGCGACGACATCGACATGAAATGCTTCGCCTTTGCAGAATACTACCGCATGACGGGCAAGACCGACTCGGCCATCGTATGCTATCAGCAGATTCTGAAGAACCAGACAGACCTGTTTCTCATGTACGATGCAGCCAAAGCCCTGTTCCAAATCTTCCATGAGCGGGGCGATGCGGTCATGGCCAACAGATGGGCGGCACGATATATAGAGGTAAGCGACTCCATCGACTTGGGCCATCGGCAGGAAATGGCGGCGACGGTTAATAACCAATACCAGTATCACAGGAACGTGGAGGAGGAAGCAAGGATAAAAGAGGAGAATACGCGCTACCATCAGCAGCTCTGGGGCGTAGGCACCATGGCCGTGGTTGTCATTCTGGGTATGGCGCTGTATCTGATTTGGCGACGAAACAGACATTTGAAAGAGCTGATTCAGCTCTCCGACGAGTTGAAGGTCAGCCGCAGCAACGCCGAAGAAATGAAAGCAAAGCTGGCTACCCACAAGGCGCAACTTGCAGACAGCGAAATGTCGCTGCAAACGACGAAAGACGAACTGGCGAGGGTGAACGGCGAAATAGACCGCTACAAGCAGGAACTGAGGGACAAGGAGCAATTGTTGGAAGAGAAACTGGATGAGAACAAGCGTTTCGTCCGACTGCTGCACAAAGCCGACCTGGAAGAGAGTGCCGAAGACGTGGTAGCAGCCATACGCAAGGCATCGGTAGGGCGCCACAAGATGACATCGGCAGATTGGCAACGAATATTTGCTGCCGTGGACGAATTGCAGCCCGACCTCATGGAGCGTCTGGTACACCATGTCGGCAAATTCACCGAACAACAGCAACAAGTCTGCTACCTTCTGAGCATTGGCCTGACGAACACGCAGATAGAAAACCTGACCGACATTCCCCACGTCACCGTATGGCGATGGGCGAAGAAAATGGAGTGGGCACTGGGGAGTAGGTGAATTACAATTCATCTTGTTCGCGTTTTTTGCTGCGAAGTTATACAAAAAGGCACGAAAAAAAACCGGCGAAGCCCGAAAACAGGTCGCCGAGGGTGCAACTCTAAAACTAGTTAAAGAAATTTCTGAGAAAAATGGCTCAATCTGGTGTTTTTTGAGCCAAAAACGTGAGACTGGGCTTATTCTTGCCCGAACGTAATTTGACTGCGTCTTATTCCTCCTTACAAGGCATAGTGCAAGCACGCTTGCCCTCTGCTCTTGTTTCGTACGTCATTTCTTTGCGAAGTGTGCTCAGATAGCTTGGTGAGATTTTGAGGAACGAGGCGATGTCCTTCAGCGAGAGCATCTGCACCACCTGCGGGCAGCGTTCGAGCAGCCGACGGTAGCGGCCACGGGCGGTGTAGCGGTAGTGGTCGAGGTCACGCCGATAGACCATCTTGAACAGGTTCTTCAGTATCTTCAAGTCCATCTTCGCCATCGACGGGTCG
>JAFYYO010000074.1 GCA_017557475.1 Bacteroidaceae bacterium | reverse complement strand
TGCAGGTTCAAGGGAAAATCTTGCCATCCGAACTTCTTGACCGCAATACTTGGGTGCGTTCTCTTAGCTTTGGTTATACTTTCATCCACCAGACAAAACACGATGCAGAAGGCGTTGTGAAGAGTAATGTGGCGATGGAGTACTTGCGACATAAGTTTGTGGCGAACCTTTCGCATCGCATCTATCGTCATCTCTCGATAAGTTGGGATTTCCGTTGGCAAGAGCGAGAAGGCAGTTATCTGAGTGGCGGAAAACTCGTTCCCTATCATCCTTATTTCATGCTCGATGCCAAGATGAAGTGGGAAGCACCTCGTTATCAGCTTTATGTGCAGGCTACGAACCTCACAAATCATCGTTATTATGACCTCGGCTCAGTCCCCCAACCAGGCATTTGTGTGATGGCAGGAGCGCGTTTTAAATTGAAAATTAAACGTTGAAAGTTGTAACTTTCAATTATTATTCGTAATTTTGCACCCGAAATGTGCATTTAATTATATGATACGACGCTACATCGCCACTTTTCTGCTTCTTAGTTGCTGCCTTTTGGCTATGCCTTACACCCTTGTTATCGATGCCGGTCATGGCGGTAAAGACCCAGGTGCAATGGGGAATGGCGCTAAGGAAAAGAACATCAATCTGGCCGTCGCTCTCGCTTTGGGAAAGCTTGTCGAGCAGAATTGCAAAGACGTCAAAGTCGTTTATACGCGCAAGACGGACGTTTTTGTTGAGTTGAACGAGCGAGCCAACATCGCCAACAAAGCAAAGGCTGACCTCTTTATCAGCATCCATACCAACGCTACTGCGGGTAAAGTCGGTCCTCAAGGCACTGAGACTTACACACTTGGTATGCACAGAGCTGCCGATAATCTCGCAGTCGCAAAGCGAGAGAACTCAGTCATCACGCTCGAGAACGATTACGAAGAGAAGTATGAGGGCTTCGATCCCAATTCCAGCGAGAGCTACATCATCTTCGAACTCATGCAGGACAAGAATATGGAGAGCAGCGTCAAGCTCGCAGACCTCGTGCAGAAGCAGTTCCGCAACACCGCAAAGCGCGTCGATAAGGGCGTTCATCAGGCTGGTTTCCTCGTGCTTCGTGCCACAAGTATGCCAAGCGTCCTCATCGAACTCGGCTACATCAACAACCCAAACGAAGCAAGCTATCTCACTTCCACTGCAGGAGTGAACGCTATGGCAAAGAGTATCTACAACGCTTTCGTGGCGTACAAGAAATAAGATGAGAACAGAAGTAAAGATAGGAATAACCGGAGTCGTTGCCCTTGTGGCACTCTTCCTCGGAATTAACTTCCTTAAGGGAGTTAACCTTTTCAGTTCCAGCGAGAAGTATTATATCTTATTCAGTAATACTAAAGGGCTGACGAAGAGCAGTGCAGTCTATGCCGACGGCTACAAAGTGGGCATCGTGAGCGACATTCAGTACGACTACAACCATCCTGGCGAAGTTGTCGTAGAGATTAGTACAGAGAAGGGACTCCGCATTCCGAAAGGCAGTTCGGCACAGCTCGACGAAGCCGTTCTTGGTGGTTGCACACTCAATATGTTGCTCGCCACCAATCTTCGCGAAGCTTATCATCCGGGCGATACAATCAAGGGAAGCGACGTCAGTGGTCTCATGGCAAAGGTCGGAGGAATGGTGCCGCAGTTGGAGATGGTCGTGGCAAAGGTCGATACCCTTGTTGCGACACTCAACACCCTGATGTCCAACCCCAATCTGCCTCTTATTCTTCAGAATGCAGAACTCATCACGGAGAACCTGAATCGCAGTACAAATCAGCTGAACACCCTTCTTCGCAATGATATTCCGAAGATGACGGGCACCTTCACGAAGGCTGGCGAGAACGTGACAACGCTGACCGACAAGATGAATCAGCTCGACCTTCAGGCAACGCTCAACAATGTAAATCAGACCATTAGCAGCGTTCACGACATGATGGAGCAGATAGGAAGCCCCAACGGAACGCTTGGCAAGTTGATGAACGACCCCTCGGTTTACGACAATCTCAACCGCACCGTGCAGAGCGCCGACAGCCTCGTCAGCGACCTCAAAGCGCATCCCAAGCGCTACGTCCACTTCTCTGTGTTTGGGAAAAAAGAGGGTAAGTAGAAACGACACGTGGATAAATCTCAAACGACACGTGTAATGATTGGCAACATAACGTGTGTCATTGCCCAACATAACGTGTAATGTTGGCGAACACTCCATGCAATGTTTTTCAACCAGGTACGCCTAGTTCGTCAATTAGGCACGCCTAGTTTGCGAATTAGCCACGTCTAGTTGGCCAACTAGCCACGGTTAGTTTGGAGGCACAAAAAAGGGGAGCAGGATTTTCGTCTTGCCCCCCTTTTTATTGGTTATTGGTTATAGGTTATCGAAGTCCTAATCTTTTATTCATGAGGACTCGCATCCAATAGCCTCCGATGACGCTGCGGGCTTTGAAGCCGGTCATGCGGCCTGTCTTGGTGTCGTGCCAGTCGGAGATGGGTACGCGGCTCTCTGTCTCGTTAATGTACTTATAGAGTGGGTCGACGAATGCCTGGAAATCCTTATCGGTGGCTGCCATTGCGGCGGTCCACATGATCCAGTCGCTCTTGGTGTAGTCCTTGCGACAATCGAGGGGAAGACCATACTGGTTCTGCTTCTTCAGGTAGTACTTTATTTCGGTCTGCATGGCGTTGTTGGGGATGATATTCGTCTGCCAAAGCTTGTCCCAAACCATGTTGTACTTCTGACTCCAAGTGTCGGCTCCTGCGCCGTAGGCCAGTTCGTAGTGGTCCTTGACTTTCGTCTCGCTTTCCCAAGCGGCAGCCATTTCCTTTGCCTTCGCGTTGTACTTCTCATAGTCGTCGTCAAGTCCCTTCATCTTCGCGAGTTCCGCATAGCCGGCTACACCCATGATGGCCTTGATGGCGAGGTTGCAATTGCCAGCCCAATGACCTGCGAAGTCGTCCGTGCAAAGCTGGTTGGCAGGATGAAGTCCGTTCTCTACGAGATAGTCTGCCCAAGTGGTGATGAGCCTCCAATACTTGTCCACATAGAGCGTGTTGCCTTCCTGTTTGCAGATTTGAGCGGCGAGCGTAATCATGTTGCCTGCTTCCTCGAGCGGCATATCGCCTCCGTAGACCTGACCGTTTGCCTTCGGATATTGTCCGAGGTCGTGTGCTGCGAAGGGCTTCGTCCAGCGACCAGAGAGGCTGTACTCGAAGATAGAGGTCATCATACCTTTCTGTAACTCGGGATTGTAGCAGAGATAGAGAGGCGCCTCGGGGTAGGTGAGGTCAACGGTATTCACGCAGCCGTTGGAGTTGTTTTCCTTCGAGAAGAAGAGCACATTGCCTTCGTC
>JAFYYO010000073.1 GCA_017557475.1 Bacteroidaceae bacterium | reverse complement strand
TGCGGTTCCGTCCTATCTGACTCGCCTTTATGAGGTGATGCAGGAGCAGGGCGTCGATCCGCGAAAGGACACGAAGCTCAAAGTCTTTGCCATCGGTGCTGAGCCTCACTCCGAGGAGCAGCGACAGAGGATTGAGCAG
Organism: Bacteroidaceae bacterium; assembly: GCA_017557475.1. The sequence continues at coordinate 11,736 of JAFYYO010000073.1, read as the reverse complement.
ATGTTTGGCGTGAAGGCCTACAACAGTTTCGGTATGTCGGAGATGTGCGGACCTGGTGTCGGCTTCGAGTGCAAGGAGCAGAACGGACTCCACTTCTGGGAGGACTATTATATCGTCGAGATTGTTGACCCAGAGACGCTTGAGCCCGTTCCCGACGGCGAAATCGGCGAGCTTGTCCTGACCACACTTCGTCGCGAGGCTATGCCTTTAATAAGGTATCGCACGCGCGACCTCACCCGAGTCCTTGGCCGCACCTGTCCTTGCGGACGCAATCATGTGCGCCTCGACCGCATGAAGGGACGCAGCGACGACATGATTGTGCTGCGCGGCGTGAACATCTTCCCCATCCAAATCGAGAAGATTCTCATGACGTTCCCAGAGTTGGCAAGCAACTACCTCATCACGCTTTCCACCGACGACGATAATGACAACATGACTGTCGAAGTTGAGTTGGCAGAGATGTTTACCGACGATTATGCACGTCTGCAGTCGCTGACGAAGAATCTGACGCGTGCCTTGAAGGATGAGATATTGCTCACGCCCATCGTGAAGCTTGTTCCCAAGGGCAGTCTGCCCGTCAGCGAAGGCAAAGCGGTTCGCGTTGTCGACAAGCGTAAAGTGTATCAGTAAAAGTTAGGAAATATGAAACAACTGTCTATTTTCATCGAAAACAAGCGTGGCACGCTGCTTACCGTGCTCGACGTGCTCAAGGGAGCAGGCATCCAGATAATTGCCTCCACCATTTCCGACACGCAGGACTTCGGCATTTACCGCATCATTTGCGACGACCCGGAGCGTGCTTTCATCGTGCTCAAAGAGCAAGGAGTCTCTGTGACGCTCACCGATGTTTTTGCTATTCAACTCGAAGACAAACCAGGTGAGGCGGCTCGCGTGCTGGCGCTCTTTGCGGCGGCAGATATCAGCATTGCCTATATGTATTCCTTCCTGCTTTCGGGCAAGGGCATTCTGGTGTTCAGGACGTCTGACACTGACAGGACAAAGCAAGTCATCAAAGAGAAATCTTTGCAGGAATTCTGTTGAAACTTTCGTCCGACATAAGTCGACGGAAACGATATGGAGAGGGCGTGTCAAACTAATTGACACGCCCTCTTTGTATGCCTATAATTTGATGTCCGCAGACATAACGTGGCTAATTCGTCAACTAGACGTGGCTAATTCGCTAACTAGGCGTGGCTAATTCGCCAACTAGACGTGGCTAATTTGATAACTAGCTGTGGCTGGTTTGAAAACGTAACGTGTAATGTTCGCAATCATAACGTGTAATGTTCGCAATCATAACGTGTAATGTTCGCAATCATAACGTGTAATGTTTGCAATCATAACGTGTAATGTTTAGCGACGACACTGGGGCTGTCGGACATCCTGACTCGAGAAAGAAACAAAAAAGGGGTGCGCCGAATCGACACACCCCTTGGTTGATTATTAAGTTTGACTTTGCTTACTTGATTGTAACGTAAACTACACGCTGAGATTCGGGACCTTCAGCACCGTGAGCATTAACGTCACCAACCTTCACGCCGCGATCCTCAAGATAGCTCTTGACTGCGTCGCAACGACGCTGTGACAGCTTCTGGTTGTAAGCCTTTGCACCTTCGGGAGAAGCATAGCCGTCGAGAATAACGGTAACGCCCTTGTCGATAGTGTTCAGCTTAGCCTTTGCAGTGTTGGTGAGGGTAGCCTTGTTCTGAGCGAACTCAACGGTAACACCGTTACCAACGTTCTTGGTGACAACCTTCTCGACAACCTTCTCGACAACCTTCTCAACGGGCTTCTCAACTGCCTTCTCAACAATCTTAGTAACCTCGACGGGCTTAACGATGTTGAAGTAGTGAGTGCCGTTGCTGGTCTTGAAGTGATAAGTCACACCAGCGGTGATCTGACCAATTGCGTTGTGGCCGTAAGCAATGCAACCACTCTCGTTGTCGCAGATTGTTCTGCCCCAATATCCACCCTCGTAGAATGGATCGTTGTCGCGAGTACCCTTCAGGATGACAGCGGGACGGAGGCTGATTGTCCAAGCCTTCTGCTTGCCAAGGTTGAAGTCGAAGTCAAGACCGAACTTGAATGTCATACGGTTCAGGTCGTTTCCACTCTCTGTTTCGTTATTATCGAAATCAGTATAGAAGAAACGTGTGTAACCTATACCGCCACGAGCCTGAATCTCGAAGAGACGGGGAGCGCCCTTGTAACCGCCGAACCAGTTCATGAGGTTGATCTTGGTGTTGCCGTAGATGCTTGCATTGTCAACAACATTCGAGCTGCGCTGTACCCAGTTCCAGTTAGCGTCATCATTGAAGCCAGCCTGCAATTGGAATTCCAAGCTGAGGACGGGAGTGATACCCTTGGTGAGGTTGATGCCTGCTACTGCGCCGTTGGGAGTGTCCCAATCATGAAGGTTTGTGCTTACGCCACCTTCTGCACCAATAGACCAATTGTCAAAAAACTTGTGACCAGTGTACTGAGCACTGGCAGCCATTGCCATAGTAAACATAGCAATAACGAGAGTAATCTTTTTCATGTTCTTAAAATTGATTAACACTATTTTTGTACTTTTCTCTATTCAATACGTTATTTAACACGCTTTAAGTTGTCGCAAAGTTACGACTTTATTTAGTTTCGTGCAAGAAAAAATGTAATTTTTATTCATTTTATGTGCAAAAGATGCACACTTTTGCCTTTTATGTGTAAAAAAACGCGCTTATATCGGCATTTCGGCTTCTTCCTTTGGTTTATCTCTTACAACGAGGATTGAAAGCTCATATAGCACATAAAGCGGTATGAAGACGAGCATGAGCGTGAATGGATCACCACTTGGTGTGATGATGGCGGCTGAGATGAGGAGCACCACAACTGCATGCTTCTTGTACTCCCTGAGAAAGCTCTTCTTGAGGATTCCCAGCAGTCCAAGCAACCAAGCCAGCAAAGGCATCTCGAAAACGATACCCATAACCAGGATGAGCATCGTGAAATTGTCGATGTAACTCTGCAGATTGATTTGGTTGGTGATGCTGGGGCTCAGATTGTACTCGACCAGGAATCGGAAGGTGAATGGGAAGACGAGCGTGTAGCCGATAGCACAGCCGATGTAGAACATGATGGTGCCTCCCAAGAAGGCAGGCTTAAGGTGCTTTACTTCATCCTCGAAGAGCGCAGGCTCGATGAACCTCCATATCTCCCAGATGAAATAGGGAAAGGCGATGACGGCTGCCAGAGAAATAGATGTTGAGATGTGTGTCATGAACTGGCTTGCGACGTTGATGTTGATAATCTGCACATCGAAGTCAGGCGAAAGCTTTACGATACCTCCACCAATAGCGTTGAGCCAGCGATAAGTAAAGAAGTCATTGCTTGTCGGAGCCAGAATGAAACGGTCAAAGATGTAGGGCATCGCAATAAACGTGCCTATCATGATGACAAACAACACACAGGCGCTACGAAACAAAGCCCATCGCAATACTTCAAGATGGTCCCAGAAGGACATCGCCCCCTCTTGAGCCTCTTCCTCTTCTATCTGTTCTGTTTTGCTCTTGTCTTCTATTTCCATAATTATATGAGTGAAGAGTGAAGAATTAAAGTAACAACCCTAAGGGTGTGGGCAATGGTAACTCTTATTCTTCACTCTTCATTCTTAGTTCTTCACTTACTTGTTGTAGCTTGCTTTTACGAATTTTGCTGCCTTGAGGTAGTCGGCACAAACCTTCATTCCATCCAGAATGTTGGGTCTGTTGCTTCCTTCCAATTCGACAACCAAAGCCTTCAAGCCTGCAACGTCTGCATTGTTGAAAATGGCATCGAAGCCTACCATTCCGCTCTCGCCGAATTCCTTGTGGTCCTTGATGTGGAGCAAAGTGAAGCGACCTGGATACTTTTTGAAGTACTCGACAGGACTTACCTGACCACGAACTGCCCAATACACATCCATCTCGAAGAACACTTTGTCTGCATCAGTATGCTCGACCATATAGTCGTACCATACCTTGTTCTCGACCTTGTTGAACTCATGAGAGTGGTTGTGGTAGCCGAACTTCATGCCTGCAGCATTCACCATCTCGCCAACTTTGTTCAGATAGTTGCAGATAACCTCTGCTTCTGCCAGAGTCTTGGGGAAGTTGACGCCTGGATTAACGATGTACTTCATGCCTGCACGCTTGTGTGCATCGATGCACTGTTCCCACCACTTCAGAGCTCCGTCGAATTTGCCGGACTTCAGCTCGTTGTCGTTCAGGTTGTGACCAACATGGCTGGAGAGCACCTTCATGCCTGCAGCTTCGATGTCGGCTTTAAACTGCTCGGGAGAAACACCATAGAGTTTTCCATCGCCGTAATTGGCAGCTTCGATGGCTGTGTAGCCCATCTTAGCCAATGCTTTCAAAGTGCTTTCGTGATTCTGTGCATACTTGTCGGGATTGCCGATGAGGTCACGAACACTATACATCTGGAAAGCGATTTCCTTTTTCTTGGCATCTGCATTCGTGCCGTACATGAGGAAAGTAGCGGCAAGGCAGATGAATATGAGAATCTTCTTCATATTATTACCTATATACTTATATATAATAATGTATAAACTTATTTGAGTACTTTGACGCGAATGTTGCGGTACCAAACCTCATCGCCATGATCCTGCATGCCGAAGTAGCCTGCATCTTTGCCACAGTCCTTCATGATTTCATAAGCAAGAGGCCAGTTCTTCTGGCTGAACTTGGAAGTCTGAATCAGGTCAACCCATGACTTGTCTGCTAAAGTGTAGCTCAGCACCTTCACACCATTCTGGTAGTGGGTGACTTTGCCGTTCTTTACGACAATCTTCACCTTGTTCCACTGACCTGCGGGGTTAGCGTTCTGAGGCTTTGCAACAATCATGTCATAGAGGCTTGTGCTCTGACGGATGCCGAGAGTTGCTCCAAGCTTTGCGTCGGGATGACGTTCGTTGTCAAGCACTTGGCATTCAGGACAGCTGATGTAGATGGGCTGATAGTTGAGCTTGCCACGATTGTCGATGGTTTGCGTGATGGTCACATTGCCAGCCTTCGTCTCTTCGGTCTTCGGCTCATCATTGTTGATGGTAGCCGTCTCCTTGCCGAGATAGAAGATGCCGGAGTTGCCGCCTTCTGCAATCTTCCATTCAATCTCGAAGATGAAGTCTTTGAACTTGTGAGCGAAGATGATATCGCCACCTTCACCCTGACCGCGTCCGTTGAAGTGCAGAGCACCGTCCTTGATGTTCCACTTGCTTGGGATATGGTCTTTGCAGTAACCGCGCCAACCATTGAGGCTTGTGCCGTCGAAGAGAACGTAGTAGCCTTCCTTGTCAACTTTCAGCGTGCTGAGGTCAACCTGAGGATTCTCGATAACGACGTACTGGGGCTGAGCCTGTACGCCAACCGCAGCAGCCAGAGCTGCTGCGGCTAGAATGTGTCTTAGTTTCATTGTCGTAGGAACTAAATGTTACTTAAGCGGGCAGTTCGGGCAGAACGTAGCCATTCTGATACTTGGGCTTGATGAGTTCTGCTGCGAATTCGCGAGCATTAACGGGATCAGTCCATACTTTGTTGAAGGTTGGATGTCCATCGTGGATGGAGAAACCGTCCTTCAGCATTGAGCGAACGGTAGCATTCTCAGGAATGTTGGTGAAGCGCATGTTTTCGCCGTCCCAATCCAGAACCTGATTCAGGCCTTGCAGACGAGTAGCGACAACGCCCATGGCAACCATTTCGTTGAAGGGACCTGCTTCGCTGAAGTCAGATGCAGTCTTCACCCAATCCTTCTTGCCTGCACGGATTTCCTTGATGGCACGGATCCAGTCGCGCTGGTGGCTCTCAGTTACTCGACGGCAAACCTTTGGAGCATCGGGAACACGGCCGCTTACCAGGTAAGGCTTCTCGCCATAGCAACCTACAACGAGGATGTCCTTAGTTCCATAGAAGATGGCGCCACCACCACTTACGTTGAGGTTCTTACCAATTGCGAGACCTTCTGGACGGAATGGAATGATACCGCCATCGCTCCAAGTTACCACAACCTCAGGCATTGCAACCTTTGGACGGTTGGGACGAGCGGGATAAGTCAACTTAACAACCTGAGCACTTGGGCAGCAGTCAGACATAAGAGGAGTGGAGCTGCCTTCAGCCTTGATGGGATAGCCGAGGTCGAGAGCCTTGAAGACGGGATGCAGGATGTGGCAAGCCATATCGCCAAGAGCACCTGTACCGAAGTCCCACCATCCGCGGAAGTTCCAGGGGTGATAGATAGAGTTGTAAGGACGCTTAGGAGCCGGACCGATGAAGGCATCCCAGTTAAGAGTGCTGGGGATTTCGTGCACTTCGGTAGGACGTTCCAGACCTTGTGGCCAGATAGGACGGTCTGTGAAAGCGTCAACGCGAGTTACTTCGCCGATTTCGCCGTTCCAGATCCATTCGCAAGTCAGGTTCACGCCTTCGCCGCTTGAACCCTGATTACCCATCTGAGTAGCAACACCAGCCTTTGCAGCGAGCTTGGTGAGCAGACGAGATTCGTAAACGGTACGAGTCAGAGGCTTCTCGCAGTAAACGTGCTTGCCAGCAGCGAGAGCTTCTGCGCAGATGATAGCGTGAGTGTGGTCGGCAGTACCGCAGATAACGGCATCAGCCTTGTCCAGCAACTCTGCATACATCTTCTTGTAGTCGTTGTAGCACTTCATGTTGGGGAAGAGCTTCTGATACTCGTCGAGAACGCCTTTTGCGTACTTCCAGTCCACGTCGCACATGCCGATGAACTCGATGTCGTCGTAAACTTCGCCCTTGCCTTTGTAGGTAACGCCGTTGATGTCAGCATGACCACGACCACCAACGCCTACGCCGAGGAGTTTGATTTTACCAGTCTGTGCGGGTTTCTTTGCATTCTTAGCTTTGCCGAGTACATCAGCGGGAGCCATTGCGAGAGCAGCGGTTGCTGCAGTTCCTGCCTTGAGGAACGATCTTCTTGACATGTCTTTCATAAGAGAGTTGTTTGTTAGGATGGTTAAACTTATGTTATTTGTTTTGTATTTCTTCCTTCTTTTCTGGCTCGGCATTGATTTGTTCTTCAATGTCGTTCATGCCTTTCTTGAACTGCGATACGCCTTTTCCGAGGCCGCGCATGAGTTCGGGAATCTTTTTGCCTCCGAAGAGGAGCAGAATTACGAGGGCGATGATGATGATTTCCTGGCTGCCCAGACTACCGAGGAATAAGAGTTGATTTGTCATTTTTGTATAGTTTAAGAGTTTAAATGTTCAAGCGTTTAAAGGTTTACTTGTGAGGTCTGTCGATGAGTCCGTAGCCGTCGGTTGCGTGTGCACGACGGTAGTGAATCTGTTCCAGCTCTTCAGGCGTTCCCTTTGAGGGGAGGTCGTTTCTCCTTGCGTCTTCAAGCATCTTCCACGAATACTCGCTCGCTATGGCTGCATCACGGAAGCGGGGTAGGGAGTCAGGCCGTTTGCCTGTGAGGATTGCTTCGCCCATCAGCTTGCAGAGACGGTCTATGTTTTTGTCGCCATAAGGCTGCTCTATGCGTTCTGTCATGTGCTCTCCGTGCATCTCCACAACGGCGGTCTTGAAGTCGTGCGTCATGCGGACAAAGCCTTTGCTGCCGATGAGTTCTGTGTAGGAGTTGTGAGTCTGGTCGAGAGCGAGCTGGCCATAGACGAAGCCCTGAGTGATGTCGTAAACGACGCCATTTTCGAAAGTTCCGTGACATTGAAGCCACCAAGGGTCTTTGTAGTCCCACATCCTGATAGCTTGCGCGTGTCCCGTCTTGTATTCGGAGTCGGCATACCAACGGGCGATATCCACATAGTGCATTCCGCAGTCGTGGAAGGAAGGTCCTTCGAACTCGTGCCCCTCGCCTGGAGAGAGTCCGGGAGTCATGTGACAGATGCGGATGATAGCCAGTTCTCCTATCTCTCCGCTGTGGACGAAGTCCTTCATGGCTTGCGTGTACCAAGCGTTGCGCAGATAGAGATTGACGGTACAGAACTTGTCTGTCGACTCTTCCAGCTTCACCACATCCCATTCTTCGCTGAGCTTATAGGCGAGTGGTTTTTCGCAGATGACGTGCATGCCTGCCTTCACAGCCTTCTCTATTCGGCTTGCCCTGGTGTCGGCCAAAGCAAAAAGGCCGACGCATTCCACTTCCGGATCGTTCCAGAGGTCTCGCTCGTCGGTTGTAAAGATGGCGTTGGGAGCTATCTCGTGTGAATGCTTGGCTTTTTCGGGATTGAGGTCGCAGGTATATTTCACGTCCCAGTAGTCTGAGGCCACAAGTTCCTTGAGGTGCTTGCGTCCCATCCTGCCGAGTCCTATAATCCCGATTTTTATCCTGTTCATCCTTTTGATTTGTGCTTGTCTGACCTCTAGAAGAGGTCTTTTGCACGTTTCAGTGTGTAAAGTTACTAATAATTCTTTACTTTAGCAAAGAATGCATCTTGTTTTTAACCTTTTTTTACAAGAAAGTATTCTTTTATATACGAAAAAGCCTGCCATGCGAGATAGCATAGCAGGCTTTATGGTGTTTAACGTTAGGGTCAACGTTAGCGTTCTTACTTTCCGCCTTTCCAGAAGTCTTCCTCAGCCTTCTGGCGAGCCTTGAAGTCGTCGTAAGCCTTGCGAGCCTTAGCGTTTTCAGCCTGGCTGGCTTGTGCTTTTTGGATGCTTTCTTTCAGACGGTTGGCAGAACCGCTGACAGTAATGTCGGCTGCGCTTGCCTTCCCGCAGTAAGCGATGGCTTCTCCGTACTGACCGAGCAGAGCGTTGATGTTGGCCATCTTCAGATAAGCCTTGCCCGTCAGGTCGGCATTGTATGCGATAGCCTTCTGAGCGTAGGTCAAAGCACCCGTATACTGCTTGCTCTTGGTCAGGCCGTTGCAGATGTTGAGGCAGATCTGACCACGTCTTGCATCGCTCGAAGCCAGTTCCAGAGCTTTGTTGTAGTACTCCAGCATCTTGTCGAGCTGACCGTCCTTCTGTGCCTTTTGAGCCAGACCGATGGCGCTGGTGTAGGAAGGTTCGATGGCATAGGCTGCTTCGGCGTACTGATAGTAGATGTCGGCATCGCTAATCTCGTTGTTCTGCATGATGGTCAGGCTCGAGTTGAGCTTGTTGATGTCCTCCTTATAGGCGTCGAACTTCTTGGTGTAGATGGAGACGAGCTGTGCGCTGTCGGCAGCTCCACTCTGAGAGAAGACCTGCTCGATGTCAGCCAGAGGAGCGTCGTAGGTGGCCAACAGTTGCTGAGCTCTGGTGGTATCGCCCTCTTCCTGAGCTTCCTTAGCCAGTTGGAGCATCTTCTCGCAAGCCTCCTTGCTGTCCAAGTAGTCCTGCAGGTACTGCTCACGAGTGGTGTTGGGCATTGCCTTATAGATAGCATCGCTGACGCGGAAGAAAGTCTGGAGGAAAGTGCCCGTGATTTCACGGCCGCCTTGCTCGTTCACCATCTTGATGGCCTCGGCAAAGTTCTTGTAAGAATCGCGAAGGTCGTATTTGTCACCCAGCGACTCCTGAGCCACGAAGTTGTAGTACTCGGCCTTCACGCTCAAAACGTCGCCAAGCGTGCTCTTCGTCTTTGCGAAAGTGTTGATGGCGTCGAGGTTCTTCTGGCGAAGGTCGAAAAGCTCCAGCATTTCGTCGAAGTACTGCTTCTTCTTAGCCTGATCCTGTTCTCCCTTAATCAGGTAGTAGAACATGATGGGGCTTTGCGTATAGATACCGTTCTGAGCGAAGGGAGCATACTTCTTCAGCCACTGGTAGTTCTCGTACATATCCTTCCATTCCTGGTTGGCACGCGTCTGCTGGAACATCGTAAGGTAGCCTTTAGCGAGCTTGATGGTGTCCTCGGCGTTTCCAGTTGTGTAGGCAATGCGCTCTTCCAGAGTGCTGTTCTCGAAATTCTGTGCCATTGCAGCTGCTCCGATGAGCGCGAGCAGCATGGCGAGAGTCAGTTTCTTCATCTTTCTATTTACTATTTAATCAATTTCTATTATTATTTATTCTCTCTTGTTCCCCCTGAAGGGGGGCAGGGGGTCTTCCCTTTTTCTGCTGCAAAGGTAAGGAGAAAATGTAAATCTGCCAACATATCGTATCTTAACGAAACTTAAAAAGCGAGAAATTGAACAATTTAGGCCCATTATTTCATATTCTCCTTGCCGCGACAAGGGAGAAAATGGTTTCGTATTGTTTACGGAAAGAGGAGGAGCAGGGTGCTTCTTCAAACGCAGCCTGCTGCGTTGGCAAATGCAACGTGCGGCGTTTTCAATGTGTCTTCTGCTGAATGGCTTGTCTTGCTTCACGTGTGTTGTTTGCCAACCAGGCACGTCTAGTTTGCCAACTAGGCACGTCTAGTTTGCGAATTAGCCACGCCTAGTTTGACAACTAGCCACGGTTAGTTTTCCGTCTCCCCATACTCCTCTTTTTCAAGGAGCAAGCAAAAAGGCTCATGGTTTCCTATGAGCCTTTCGTTGTTTCACTTGCTCGATGTTGGATTTACTTGCTCGAAGCAGGCCGCTTTGAGAAGATGGCTTTGATGCGAGCCATATCGAACTTCGAGGTGCGGTCGTAGAAATAGATGCCGTTTTGCTCTTGCTCGACGTCGGTGAGCTGCGTGTAGGTGTAGCCCCAGACGTTGTCTGCAATCTCCATCAGGGCATCAACTTGCCCTTCCAGACGCGTGTAGAACTCCTCGAGGGAGTGCGGCGGTTCGCCATAACCCCATGAGGCATTGGAGTTTCCTGTTGCCTTGTCCTGTCCCTTCACCCACTTGATGCCGCCAAACTCGTCGAGAAGATAGGGTTTGTCGGCTTTCTCGTATCGCGGGAAATCATAGACTTCGTTGTCTGTTGGGCGGTTGAAGCCAACATTCGTGCGAGGAATACCCGGATAGTTGTTTGGCGTCTGGAACCAGCGCTGCCCGTTGTAGATGGCGTCTTTCAGTTTTGCGGGATCTTGCTCGTAGTTGTGTGTTGTCCAGATATCCGTCTTGATGTGTACGCCGCCGCTGACGTCGCAGACTGGGCGAGTGGGGTCGAGAGCTTTGCTAAGATCATAAACGTCGCTGACGAAACGTGGGAACTGAACTCTATCGGGCCACCATTCCTCGTTCATGGGCGTCCATGTGACGATGCTTGGATGATTGCGGTCGCGAACTATCTCCTCTGTCCATTCGGAGAGGAAGTTGCGTGCAACCTCAGGATCGTTAGCGTTCATACCCCACGACGGTGCCTCTCCCCAAGTGATGTAACCAAGTTTGTCGGCCCAGTAATGGAAGCGCTCCTCGAAGACTTTCTGGTGAAGACGGGCACCATTGAAGCCTGCAGCCATCGAGAGTTCGATGTCGTGCTTCAAAGCCTCATCGGAAGGTGCCGTCCAGATGCCATCAGGATAGAAGCCTTGGTCGAGGACGAGGCGTTGAAAGAATGGCTCGTTGTTGAGGTATGTCTTGTTTCCTTCGATGTGTATCTTGCGCATGCCGACATAGCTATTCACGCGGTCGATGACCTTGCCGTTGGCGTCTTTAACTTCATAGGTGAGATCGTAGAGGAAGGGATTCTCGGGGCTCCAGAGCTTCTGCTTTTTGACAGGCAGCACGATTGTTGAGTTGTTCTGTGCTTTGACTGTCTTTGCGGCGACAACCTTCCCCGCGTCCTTCAGTGTGACAGTCAGAGTTGCGGCAGACTCGCGGTAGAATGTGGGATGCAGGATGACTTGACT
>JAFYYO010000072.1 GCA_017557475.1 Bacteroidaceae bacterium | reverse complement strand
CGGATGCTCCATGTGTCAATCATTTCGCTCACAAAGATGCGTCCGTCGCCAACCTCGCCAGTGTGGGCTGTGTCGATAATCACCTTCACAGTCGGCTCAACGAATTGGTCACGACAAACAATCGTAAGTGCCACGCGCTCAATAACATCCGTTGAATATTGCACGCCACGATAGATGCGTTCTTGTCGGCTCTGACCGATGCCGTGTACGTCGTGATACTCAAACCAATCGATGTCCGAACTGAGCAAAGCTTCCTTTACATCCTCGAACTTCGTCTTCCTGATGATTGCTTCAATCTTTTTCATACCTTAATGAATTAAATAATGAGCGTCCTTTTGTCACATTGCAATGATTTCGCTGCAAAGGTATGACAAAATGACAAGAAATAAGCAATAATTGTTAACAAAAGACACTTTTGTGTTCTTGAATTTGATTTATGTCAATAAAATATCCGTATTTAGCAACAAAAAGTAATGGATATATTGCAAATTATGGCAAATTGATGTACCTTTGTGCTCGAAATAAGACAATTTGTTAACCTTTGAGTCCGAATTTCGTCTAAATGGAAGAGCTGAAACATGAATGTGGTGTGGCGATGATTCGCCTGCTAAGACCTGTGTCGTATTATCAGCAGAAATATGGCACTAAGCACTATGCTCTGAACAAGCTGTATCTCATGATGGAGAAGCAGCACAATCGCGGTCAGGAGGGCGCTGGCATCGCTTGCGTCAACATGAAGGCGCCAGTTGGAGAGGAGTATATGTTTCGCGAAAGGGCTGAGGGGAAAGAGGCGATTACGGAGATTTTCAAACATGTTCAGGGCTGGGAGGAGGCTTCGCTCTTCATGGGCCATCTGCGCTACTCGACTACGGGCAAGAGCGGCCTGCAATACATTCATCCTTTCCTGCGTCGCAACAATTGGCGGGCCAAGAACCTGTGTCTTTGCGGCAACTTCAACATGACGAACATCGACGAGATTTTCGAGAAAATCGTCCGTCAAGGCCAGTCTCCTCGCATGTTCGGCGACAGTTATATCACGCTGGAATGGATGGGGCACAGGCTCGACAGAGAGGTGGAGCGCAATTTCAATGCGGCCAAGCGAATCGGACTTGAAGACCTCGATGTCACGCATTACATAGACGATCATGTAGATATGAGCCGAGTGTTGCGAAGTGCCCTTCCCGACTACGATGGCGGCTATGTGCTTTGCGGTCTGACGGGCAGCGGCGAGATGTTTGCAGTCCGCGATCCTTGGGGCATCCGACCTGCTTTCTACTATCAGGACGACGAGATTGTGGCTGTGGCAAGCGAACGGCCAGTGCTGCAGACTACTTTCGACCTCTCTGCCGACCAGATTCAAGAGATTGCTCCAGGTCAGGCTCTTATTGTGAGCAGTCACGGAGAAGCGAAGACGGACATCATCATGCCTCAAAAGGGCGATTACCAGTGCAGTTTCGAGCGCATCTATTTCAGTCGCGGTTCGGATTGCGAGATTTATCAGGAACGCAAGCGACTGGGCGAGCAACTGACGGCTCCCATCCTTCGGGCAATCGAAGACGATACGGAGCACACGGTCTTCTCATTCATTCCCAACACGGCCGAGGTGGCTTTCTACGGCATGGTGGAAGGCTTTCGCAGGCAAGGGCTGGATGTGCGGACGGAAAAGGTGGCGTGGAAGGACATCAAGTTGCGGACTTTCATCACGGAAGCCGGTGCCAGAAACGACCTGGCGGCTCACGTCTACGACATCACTTACGGCTGTCTGGAACCCTACAAGGACAACCTCGTCATCATCGACGACTCAATCGTTCGCGGCACGACTTTGAAGGAGAGCATCTTCAAGATTCTCGACCGCCTGCACCCCAAAAAGATAGTGATGGTGAGCAGTTCGCCGCAGGTTCGCTATCCCGACTTCTACGGCATAGATATGGCTCAGCTGGAGGAACTCTGTGCTTTCCGAGCCGCCATTGCTCTGCTGGAAGAAAGGGGCATGTGGCAGGTAATTGCAGACACTTACGAAGCCTGCAAAAACGAGCCGTCGGTCAAAAATCATGTTTGCTCGATTTACAAGCCGTTCTCGGTTGAGGAGATTAACGGCAAGATGGTGGAGGTGATGCGGCCTCAAGGTATGGAAGCGCCGATAGAACTCGTCTTCCAAAGCATAGAAGGCCTCCACACAGCCATTCCGAATCATCATGGCGACTGGTACTTTACGGGCGACTACCCAACTCCAGGCGGCATTCGTCGCGTAAATGAGGCTTTTGTCAATTGGTATGAGAATCATCACAACGGTATAACGAAATAATGAGAGAAAGTATGAAGACCAACTATATCTTTGTTACAGGCGGCGTAGTCTCTTCTTTGGGCAAGGGAATCATTTCTGCCAGCATAGGCAAGTTGCTTCAGGCTCGCGGCTACAAGGTCACGATTCAGAAGTTCGACCCCTATATCAACATTGATCCAGGCACGCTCAATCCCTACGAACATGGCGAATGCTATGTGACAGAAGACGGTTTCGAGACCGACCTCGATTTGGGGCATTACGAGCGCTTTACGGGAATTCATACCACTCGCAACAATAGCATCACTACAGGTCGCATATATAAAACGGTAATAGACCGCGAGCGTCATGGCGACTATCTGGGCAAGACCATTCAGGTTGTGCCTCATATCACGGACGAGATAAAAAGGAGGATGCTCCGCGAAGACGAGCAGGGCGAGGATTGGGATTTCGTTATAACCGAAGTGGGCG
>JAFYYO010000071.1 GCA_017557475.1 Bacteroidaceae bacterium | reverse complement strand
CATCTAATTACATTTTTAACAGCAAGTGTCACATATCTCCACAAATCAAGGAGAACATGGACAATAGGGTAATTATTAAAGCAGTCATTAAGTGTCATTAGTCATTAGTCATTAAGGAAAATTCAACTCGGATTAGAGCTCATTAAATAATATATATTATGATATATATTATTTAATGGAGTAGAAATGGTATCGAAAAATCCTTAATGACTAATGACTAATGACTAATGACAGCATGTGGTGTCTTTTTCTTGAGCTCTCGAAAAAAAATAAAAAAAAGTTGCCAAAGCATTCGAAAACCGCAATGGCAATGTCGTATCTTTGTGCTGGATTTAGAAATCCATCGCGATACACATTACGACTCCGGACGCGGAGCACAATATATGAAATAAGGACACGCAGGGGCGCGTCCTTATCCCAAAAGATTCTTTGAATTACTGAAAACACTCCATGTGAAGTTGCTCAACGTAGCACGTTATGTTGCCAAACGAAGTACGTTATGTTGCCGATTACTCCATGGTGAGCTTGCCTTCTTTTGCATCGACCTTGATGGGGAGATTGCGATCGAGGCTTCCAGAGAGAAGCGACTTCGAGAGGTCGTCGAGCAAGAGATGCTGGATGGCTCTCTTCACCGGACGAGCACCGAAATCGGGATCGTAGCCTTCGTTTGCAAGCAAGTCGATGGCTTCGTCGGTAACCTGCAACGTGATGCCGTTCTCGCGGAGCATCTTCTGCACGTTCTCTACCTGCAAGCGGACAATC
This sequence comes from Bacteroidaceae bacterium, assembly GCA_017557475.1. The sequence continues at coordinate 4,954 of JAFYYO010000071.1, read as the reverse complement.
TGCTTCACTTCGCCCCAGTTCAACGGATGGAAAACGATTATCTCGTCGATGCGGTTCAGGAACTCAGGACGGATGCCGCGTTGTACCAGCATGTCGCGCACATCCTCCTCTCCCTTGTCGAGGTCTGCTCCTGTCAGCAGGTTGCTGGTCATGATGATAATGGTGTTCTTGAAGTTGACGGTTCTTCCCTTTGAATCTGTCAGACGACCATCATCGAGCACTTGCAGCAAGGTGTTGAAGACATCGGGATGCGCTTTCTCTATCTCATCGAAGAGCACGACCTGATAGGGTTTACGACGCACAGCTTCGGTCAGCTGACCGCCCTCATCATAACCGACATATCCTGGAGGCGCACCAATGAGACGGGTCACGCTGAACTTCTCCTGATACTCGCTCATGTCGATTCGCGTCATCATGCTCTCGTCGTCGAAGAGGTACTCGGCAAGGGCTTTCGCAAGCTCCGTCTTACCCACACCAGTCGAGCCCAAGAAGATGAACGAACCGATGGGACGCTTCGGGTCTTGAAGGCCTGCACGACTGCGGCGAACGGCATTGCTGACGGCTGCGATAGCTTCCTCCTGACCGATGACGCGCTTGTGAAGTTCTTCCTCAAGATGAAGCAGTTTCTCCGTCTCGCTTGTCTGCATCTTGCTGACGGGAATGCCCGTCCAACGGCTTACGACATCCGCAATATCGTCGGCTGTGACTTCATCTCGAAGCAGTTTATTACTAACGGCTGAACCTTCTTTAAGTTGCTTCTCGAGTTCAGGCAATTTGGAGTAGCGTATCTCTGCAACTTTAGCATAGTCGCCGTCGCGCTCAGCCTGCTCAGCTTCCTGCCGAAGTTGTTGCATTCGGTCTTTAAGAGTCTGAATCTTGTCAGCCTGCTGCTTCTCGTCTTCCCATTGCTTGCGCATCTTGCTCTCCTGTTCGCGAAGGTTTGCAATCTCTTTCTCAATCTCAGCCAACTTGTTGACGTCAGCTTCGGTTGAGGTTGAAGACTTCACTTCACGGCGAATTGCTTCTCTTTCTATCTCGAGTTGAGCAAGACGACGGCTTATCTCATCGAGTTCTTCAGGCACAGAGTCGCGCTCCATACGAAGCTTTGCTGCAGCTTCATCCATCAAGTCGATAGCTTTATCGGGCAGGAATCTCTCAGTTATGTAACGCTGAGAAAGCTGAACGGCAGCAATGACAGCATCGTCCTGAATGCGAACCTTGTGATGGTTCTCGTAGCGCTCCTTCAAACCACGCAGGATGCTGATGCTCGAAAGTGTATCGGGCTCGTCCACCATAACCGTCTGGAAGCGTCGTTCGAGGGCCTTATCCTTCTCGAAATACTTCTGATATTCGTCGAGAGTTGTGGCACCGATACTGCGCATCTCGCCCCTTGCAAGTGCGGGCTTCAATATGTTGGCAGCATCCATTGCTCCTTCACTCTTACCTGCGCCTACGAGCGTGTGTATTTCATCAATGAAGAGGATGATGCCACCTTGACTCTCAGTTACTTCCTTAACGACACTCTTCAGTCGTTCCTCGAACTCGCCCTTGTACATAGCTCCAGCAATGAGCGCGCCCATATCAAGACTGTAGAGTTGTTTGTTCTTCAGGTTCTCGGGCACATCGCCACGCAGGATTCTGTGGGCAAGACCTTCCACAATGGCTGTCTTACCCGTACCCGGTTCACCTATCAGAATTGGATTATTCTTCGTTCTGCGAGAGAGAATCTGCAGGACTCGACGTATCTCATCATCACGACCGATGACTGGATCGAGCTTCCCTGCACGAGCTTCATCTACGAGATTGCGAGCATACTTCTGCAGGCTCTTCTCTTCTTGTTGGTTTTGATTGTTCTGTATCATAGTTTGTCCTCCTTTACATTATATTAATATAGTTCACCCTCCTTGGCACAAAAACTATGCAAGGAGGGCGATACAGAGACAAATTGTCGCAAAGAAGGACAAAATGACTTAGAACTCAGCGTTTCTCGGCGTGCGCGGGAACGGAATGACGTCGCGGATGTTCTGCATGCCTGTAACGAAGAGGATGAGACGCTCGAAGCCGAGACCAAAGCCTGCATGAGGGCAACTTCCGTACTTGCGAGTATCGAGGTACCACCACAGGTGCGTCATATCCATATCGCGACGCTTCACCTCAGCCATCAGTTTGTCGTAGCTCTCTTCACGAACACTTCCACCAATAATCTCGCCGATTGACGGGAAGAGCACATCGGTTCCCTGCATCGTAGGACCAGGAGCAACGGCGCCCTTATAACCTATGCTTCCACCATCGGCTGTCTCTTGGTTCTGCTTCATATAGAAACTCTTGAAGGAACGCGGATAGTCGGTCATGATGACTGGCTTCTTGAAGTGCTCCTCAACGAGGTAGCGTTCGTGCTCTGAAGCGAGGTCGTCGCCCCAATTGCAGGGGAACTCGAACTTCTTGCCGTTCTTAATGGCTTCCTGCAAGATGTTGATGCCCTCGGTGTAAGGCAAACGGACAAAGGTTTCCTTCAGCACGCCTTCGAGACGCTCGATGAGGGTCTTATCAATCATCTTGTTGAGGAACTCGAGGTCGTCCTTGCAGTTATCGAGAGCCCACTTCACGCAATACTTGATAAAGTCCTCTTCGAGGTCCATCAGTTCCTCTTGGTCGAGGAAGGCAACCTCTGGCTCAATCATCCAGAACTCTGCAAGATGTCGAGGTGTATTTGAGTTCTCTGCGCGGAAAGTAGGACCAAAGGTGTAGATAGCACCCAAAGCGGTTGCACCAAGCTCACCCTCGAGCTGACCGCTGACGGTCAAGGATGTCTGCTCACCAAAGAAGTCGTCGTCGTAAATGATTTTGCCTTGTTCGTCCTTCTTCAGGTCGTAGAGGTTCTTGGTCGTCACTTGGAACATATTTCCTGCACCTTCGCAATCGCTCGCAGTAATGAGTGGTGTGTGGAAATAGAAGTAGCCGTGCTCGTGGAAGTACGTGTGAATCGCCATCGCCATATTGTGACGAATGCGCAGGATTGCACCGAAGGTGTTTGTGCGAGGACGCAGGTGAGCTACTGTGCGGAGGTATTCCCAACTTGCACCTTTCTTCTGCAAAGGATAGGTATTATCGCAGTCACCGAGGATCTCGATGCCTGTAGCTTGAATCTCGCTTGCCTGACCTGCGGCTGGACTCTCTACGAGTTTGCCGACAACACTAAGGCATGCACCAGTCGTGATGCGCTTCAGTGTCTCCTCATCGAAGTTGCTGTCATCGCCCACAATCTGCACGTTCTTGATTGTGCTGCCATCGTTGAGGGCAATAAAGAAGATGCCTTTACTGCCTCGCTTCGAGCGAACCCAACCTTTCACGCAAATGTCCTTCCCATATTCCGTGCACTTTAGTGCATCAATAACCTTTGTTCTTTTCATAACTATGAACTATGAACTTTTAACTATGAACTATTCAAATGCCCCCATTCTCAGCATGTTGACTTCCTGCTCTGTGAGGAAACGCCAGTCACCACGACGGACATTCTTCTTGGTCAGGCCAGCAAAGTAAACGCGATCGAGCTTGATGACTCTGTAGCCGAGGTGCTCGAAAATGCGACGAACGATGCGGTTGCGACCACTATGAATCTCGATGCCGACTTGCTTGCGGTCAGTCTCGCTTGCATAATCAATGGCGTCTGCATGAATCTCGCCATCCTCAAGTTCGATACCTGTTGCAATCTGATGAATGTCCGCAGCAGATACATTCTTGTCGAGGAAGACGTGATAAATCTTCTTCTTGAGGAATTGAGGATGCGTCAACTTGGTAGCCAACTCGCCATCATTCGTGAGAAGAAGCACGCCAGTCGTGTTTCTGTCGAGACGACCAACAGGATAGATGCGTTCGCGACAAGCGCCTTTCACAAGGTCCATTACGGTCTTGCGGTTCTGCGGGTCGTCGCTGGTCGTCACATAATCCTTTGGCTTGTTGAGGAGGATATAGACTTTCTTCTCGATGCTGACCAGTTGGTCGTGGAAGTGAACCTCGTCTGAGCGCTTCACCTTTGTGCCGAGTTCGGTCACAACCTCGCCATTAACCTTCACAACTCCTGCTGTGATGAACTCATCAGCTTCGCGACGAGAGCAAACGCCAGCATTTGCGAGGTACTTGTTCAAGCGGATTGGTTCATCCGGATCGACGTGAGTCTCCTTGTACTCAATCTGCTTCTTCATGCTGTACTTTGCATGAGGATTGTAGCCTGCAGTACGAGGACGCTTATTATAGCCACCTTGACGCGGTTGATAACCACCTTCTCCATTGCGATTATAGCGGGGACGAGGCTGATAGCCGCCTTCTCTCTGCTGATAGCCGCCTTCGCGGTTTTGATAGCCTTCTCTTGGTTGATAGCCGCCTTCGCGATTATATCTTGGACGATATCCGCCTTCTCTTTGCTGATAGCCACCTTCGCGATTGTAGCGAGGACGAGGCTGATAGCCGCCTTCTCTTGGTTGATAACCTTCGCGAGGCTGGTAGCCGTCTTGGCCTTGATTGCTACTATAAGCGGGACGATTATAGCGAGGACGCATCGGACGTCCGTAGCCGTTGTATCCTTCATTGTTACCCTGCGGACGATAGCCCTCTCGGCGACTTCCGCTCTCATTCTCGGAAAATTTCTCTCTCCAGTTTTCGTTTTCGTTTGTCATTTCTTTAAGTATTAAATTCCTGTATAAGTGTAAGGAGTGATGGCGCGCAGTTCTTCCTTCACGGATTCGCTGACGTTCAACTCCTCGATAAAGTTCTTGATTGTTGCTTCGTCGATGCCTTTGCCCGTTCGAGTTAAGGCTTTCAATGCTTCATATGGATGCGGATAAGCTTCTCTGCGCAGAATCGTCTGGATAGCTTCCGCACAAACTGCCCAACAACCTTCCAGGTCGCGACGTATCGCCTCTTCGTTCAGGACGAGTTTCCGCAGTCCCTTCAATGT
>JAFYYO010000070.1 GCA_017557475.1 Bacteroidaceae bacterium | reverse complement strand
TCATAGCATCTAAATGTATAAAAGGTTAATAATTATCGTCACAAATTTAGAGTTTTTTTCCTTTACACGCAAATAAATTAGCAAAAATATTTGCTAAAGCACTCAAAACAACACGAATGGAAGACTCTTTTGGAACAGTATCCCGATAGTCCACCATAGCGAGTACTGCAGTACCTACGTGGAGGTACTCGAGTACTACCAAGCGAGGACTGGAGTACTGACGTGTGAGGACTGGGCACGAAGCAGGGAGAGTTGGGAAAAAGCATGTGGATAACTCCCCGCCCCTTAAGAGGTGGGGAGCAGACACGCCAGACCTAATTCTTAAACTATCCACGGCACATAAAACAAAAGCCTGCCATTCAGGTTGAACAGCAGGCTTTCGCGATAATGATTTATGACTATTTCGTTAGCTGCAAAAACTGAGCAGGATACCTGCTGCAACGGCACTACCGATGACGCCAGCCACGTTGGGACCCATAGCGTGCATCAGGAGGAAGTTGCGAGGATCTGCCTTCTGACCTTCGGTCTGGCTGACACGAGCTGCCATAGGAACGGCACTCACGCCTGCAGAACCGATAAGCGGATTGATCTTCTCCTTCAAGAAGAGGTTCATTATTTTTGCCATCAGGACGCCACCTGCACTACCAATTCCGAATGCCACAATACCGACACAAAGGATGGCGATGGTCTGAACATTCAGGAAAGCAGTTGCAGTTGCAGTTGCACCAACGGTAACACCGAGCATGATGACCACGATGTTGTTCAGTTCGTTCTGTGCAGCCTTGCTCAAGCGCTCCACTACCCCACTCTCTTTGAAGAGGTTACCGAGCATCAAGCAACCGATAAGCGTTCCTGCAGAGGGAACAATCAGGCTCACGACGATAGCTACAACAATCGGGAAGATTATCTTCTCCTTCTTGCTGACTTCGCGAAGTTGCTTCATGCGAATCAGGCGCTCCTTCTTGGTCGTGAGGGCTCGCATGATGGGAGGCTGAATGACGGGCACGAGAGCCATATAGCTATAAGCAGCCACAGCGATAGGACCAAGCAACTCAGGAGCGAGCTTTGAGGTCAGGAAGATAGCCGTAGGACCGTCTGCTCCGCCAATAATGCCGATAGAAGCCGACTGAGCGACAGAGAAGCCGAAGACGTCAATCTGCGTTACCAGGAAGGTTGCGAAGATGCCGAGCTGTGCTGCAGCACCGAGCAGGAGGCTCTTGGGATTGGCAATCAACGGGCCGAAGTCCGTCATAGCACCTACGCCAAGGAAGATGAGGCAAGGATAAACGCCAGCCTTCACGCCAATATAAAGGATGTCGAGCAGACCTCCTTCGCGCATGATGTGGCCGTAACTGTGATAATAAGGACTGTTGGGATTGAGGAACTCGTTGTTCCACATGTCAGAGTCGAAGAGCCCAGCACCAGGCAGATTGCTGAGAATCATGCCGAAAGCGATAGGCAGGAGCAGCAGGGGCTCGTACTCTTTCTTGATGGCAAGGTAGAGCAGGAAGCAACCGATGAGTATCATGACGGCATTCTTCCAGCCCTCTTCCTGAATGAAGAAAGTGACGAAGCCCATCTCGTTGATGAAGTCGTGAAGGCCTTCCTCCAAGTTGAAGTCAGCAGCCATCAAAGGTGCTGCCACAAGAAGGAGCAAGAAGAAGACCAGGACCCCTCCCAGCCTCCCCGTAGAGGGGAGGAGATTAAATATCTTTTTCATTTGTTTTTCAATTTACGATTTGTTTTCTCCCCCTTATGGGGGAGTTAGAGGGGGTCAGTCTAATTC
>JAFYYO010000009.1 GCA_017557475.1 Bacteroidaceae bacterium | reverse complement strand
GGCAGTCATTTGTGCCGTACCGATGTACGCCAATGCCGCAGGAATCGTACCAGTAATAGAAGTCTTCGTAGCAAAGGGCATTCCCATCGGTACAGCTATTGCCTTTATGATGGCCGTCGTAGGCTTATCATTGCCGGAAGCTACACTTTTGAAGAAAGTGATGACATGGAAACTTGTTGGAATCTTCTTCGGAGTAGTTACTCTGTTTATCATTCTCTCTGGATACTTATTCAATTTCTTTCTATAGTACTGTCAGAACCAAAACCCTTTTGATTCTTTTTTGTTCTCAAAGACAGGCGGATTGTAAAGTTCGGCTGTCGAAGAGCTATGCCATTCAGGAAACTCTTCAGGGTTTTCTCTTATCGTGTTCACGAGATTGAAGAGCGAACCATGTTCTTCGGCAAAAGCCTCAGGCGCAGGCGGAGCGAAGTGCATCCATGCTGTGGGGTCGGTGCTCTGTAAGCAACGAATCTCCACAGCTTGCAGGATGCGGCATATCTTCTGATGCAGCATTGAGCGGTACTGCCTCGACTGTACTTCAGAGCGGAGCACGTCCATCAGTTCCACTGATAGGTACTGCGCAGCGAAGAACTCTTCAATGGCAATCGCCTTTTCCCGAATAGAGAGGTAAAGCATCCAGAGCCCTTCCGAAGGTTTCGGAAAGCGCAGCGTAACCTCCAGATTCGGGAACATCGTGGCAGCAAAGAACTTACCTTGCTCCGTGCTGAGCCAATCAGTCTCAGCAGGGACCAGGGAAAGCACCTGTGAGATAGCTGCGTCTCGGTTTTCAAGCAGCGTATCGAGGAGGCGGGCAATCCGCTCCTTGCTTGCCGGAGCAATGTTCGTATTGCTGACAATGCCGAACCCATTAGGAGTGAGGATAACATCCAGATGCGGGATGGCCCGACGGAAAGCTTCGTAAACCACAACCTGTGTGGCAAGAACCTTTGTCGGGTTGTCATTGACATATCCGCAGATGGTGTTGAACGTCCGATCCGACGTAAACTCCTCTATGAGCCATTTCTCGGTTGCAGCGAGAAACGGCGATAACTTCTCAAAAAGAGGAACTTCCCCTTGTACTGTCACTGCGATGTTCGGGAGCAGTGCGGTAATCTGTTCGTTTGTAGTGATGAGCCTCATAGATAATCATTTTTGGTCACTGCAAAAATACCGCTTTCCCTATATATACAGAAAGACACAAAAAAGCCTGAGCCGAAGCCCAGGCTATCAAGCAAGAGAGGAACCAATCAAGCAGCTTTTGCTGCCTGACTGGAACAATCCTCGATAGCCTTTGTAATCATAGCCGATGCACGCTTGACATCGAGCAGGATTGTCTTGATGTACTGTGCATCCTGCTGAAGTGAAGAGAGCCATGATTTGAGATAAGGCGCACTGTCCTCCTTGATGTATTTGTCCATACCGCAGTACTGGCAAACCATCGCACTTGTCAGCTCCGCCACCAATTCCTCTTGCGCGTATTCGGCACTTCCGAAGGCAGCAGGCTTCAGCCGATTCAGATGCTCCTCCGCTCCCGTGCTGTGAGCCATTTCATGGAATGCCGTGCCGTAGAACGACTCACCATC
>JAFYYO010000008.1 GCA_017557475.1 Bacteroidaceae bacterium | reverse complement strand
TAAGAGCCCGAGACTCCGTTCTACCTCGTCGATGCGGCGACCGATAACCTCGCAAGCACCATCGGAAATGACATCCCTCAACCTGACGTATTCCGTATGGAAGCTCACGTCGATCCAGTCGTCGTAGTCCTTTGCATGAATTTCTCTCAGCGTAAACTTCCAGACTTTCAAAGCCCATATCAGGTGGCCGGCTTCCTGGCAGAGGTCGCCAAGCAAGAGTCCTTTTTGAGCCTTTCGTGGACAGGTTGAAGCGGAGACGAGCGCTCGCATGCCTTTATTCACGATGTCCGACAGCATCTTGGCTTCCATGTACACGAATCCACTATTGGGCGAGCATCTGCACACCCAATCATGACTAAAATGTTTTCTCACGATTAAACGGTTTTAGTGTAACAACAATACATAAAAGAACACTCTGCACACCCTTCCTGAGAAGGGCTGCATTCTGGTTCCGAGGAACCATCTGTTGTTACACTTGCCGGCTGGCAATCCGAGTTATCCAGTCATCATACCGTTCAAAAACGGCTGCAAAGGTACGGAAAATAATTCATAATTTACAATTCATAATTCATAATTATTTCTTCTTACCTATTCTTGAACAACTTGCTGTACTTGACAAAATATCACAGATTTAGCCTTTTTACTTACACTTCTGTTTTTGATAAACCCTCCAGAATCGCTTAAAAGGCCTCCGACCTTACTTTTGTACCCTTTTTTAAAAAGAAGCGCTTAAAAAGCATGTTTTTTAGAAATGGTTCTTTCCTAAGTAGTTACAGCTAATGTTCAATGGTCAATGTTCAATGATAAATGGCCTAATTGCCAACCACAGGTAGCAAAATCGGCCATTTCACCGTGTTTTTGCACACTTTTTCACTCGTTTCATCCGCAGACTTAACGTGGGATAATTTCAAACTAGACGTGTTATGTTTGCAAACATAACGTGCCTAGTTGGACGACTTAACGTGCTTCATCTTCAAATTAGGCTCGTTTCGCCGCCATTTTAGCCACTTTTAGGAGTGTGCAATAACTGACATAATGCAAGCACAACCAAGTTTTTGCTTACACATTGAAAATCTAGAGTCTGCTTTAGACCTTCACCTTGATGATGGCTTTCCGCAGTCCAGTCGGCGTGATGGCCGGGGCATGTCCGTCCTCGGGGAAGAAGATGGCGAACTCTCCTGGGTGCAGGGTGAAGTAAGTTCTTGCAACATCCTCGGAGGTTTGCGGAGCTGCGGGGTCGTGCAAGGTCATGTCGCTGAGCTCATCATAAGTGCCTACAGGCAACGAGGAGGCAGGAGCCCAACCATACTCTTCACTATCAGAGAAGGGAACCTGTATGTCTATCATGCGCCGATGAGACTCGAAGCGAGCCTCCTTGCGTGTCTTCGCAGGAGCCTGCTGAACGTTGATGTAGAGGTCGTCGCCAAGGATTTTCGTAATGCCAGTTGGCAGGGAATTGAGGTCAGTCGTGCGCAGAAATTCTGCTACTGCAGGAAAAAGCGGATTCAAACCAAGATAGCGGTCAAAAGCCTGAATGTCATCAAGAATCATGTCGTGTTGCTTCGTTTGTGTTTTGCCCTGCAAAGTTAAGTTTTTTTCCCATATTTTCAAACTAAAGGAAACTTATTTCATTATCTTCATTGCATTATCAAATAAATTTCATTTCTTTGCATTCGTGAAGACTATACTCAGAATATGGGACTTCTACTATGAGGGGTTCCGCAACATGACCATAGGACGGACGCTCTGGCTCATCATCTTGGTGAAGCTCTTCATCATCTTCGTGGTGCTGAAAGCGTTCTTCTTCCCTAATTATATCAAGGAGCATGCGCAATCGGGACAGGAAGCCGAATTCGTCTCGGAAAGACTAAAACCGTGAGAAATAGTGGTGCGGCACGCTTGAACGCTTAATTCATATAAACTCATAACCTCAAATATCATGAATCAACTACTATCAATCGACATGACAATGGTGGACTGGGCAAGAGCGCAGTTCGCCCTGACGGCCATCTATCATTGGCTGTTCGTACCTCTGACACTTGGTCTGGCTGTGGTGATGGGCATCATGGAGACACAGTACTACCGCAAGGGCGGTGAGTTCTGGAAGCAGACAGCCAAGTTCTGGCAACGCCTCTTCGGCATTAACTTCGCGATGGGTGTGGCAACGGGCCTCATCTTGGAGTTTGAGTTCGGCACCAACTGGAGCAATTACAGCTACCTTGTGGGCGACATCTTTGGTGCGCCGCTTGCCATCGAGGGCATCGTGGCCTTCTTTATGGAATCGACATTCGTGGCAGTGATGTTCTTCGGATGGAACAAGGTCGGCAAGGGTTTCCACCTGGCTTCCACGTGGCTCACCGGTTTGGGCGCAACCATCTCTGCCTGGTGGATTCTGGTCGCCAACTCATGGATGCAGCATCCCGTCGGACAGACCTTCAATCCAGAAACCGTTCGAAACGAGATGACGAGCTTCGCAGATGTGGCTCTGTCACCTGTAGCTGTTGACAAGTTCGTCCACACCGTACTTTCGGCTTGGGTTCTAGGTGCAGTTTTCGTGGTAGGTGTCTCAAGTTGGTATCTGCTGAAGAACCGCCATCTGGAGTTCGCTCGCAAGAGCCTACGCATAGGTACCGTCTTCGGACTCATCTCCTCTGCTTTGATAATGCTCTCCGGACACCATTCTGCCTACACCATTGCCCAGACACAACCGATGAAACTGGCTGCGATGGAAGCACTCTACAAAGGTGGCACCGATCAGCCGCTCACCATCATGGCGGGCATCAATCCCTTCCAACAACCCGACTTCGAAGAGCAGGAAGAGCCTCCCATGAAACTGGCTGTACCCTATGCTCTATCGTTCCTTGCAACAAACGACATGAATGGATACGTACCCGGAATACGCGACATCCTGGAAGGCTACACTAAATCGGACGGCACACACGAGCCTTCGCTGAACGAAAAGATTAAACGCGGACAATGTGCCATCACAGCCCTGCAGGAATATCGAAAGGCAAAGGCGGACGACGCACCTGCAGATTTTCTGGCAGAACTCAGCAAAGAGATTCAGGAAAACATGCCTTACTTCGGCTACGGCTATGTGAAGGATCGCGCTCAAGTCGTACCCTACATCCCCGTCTGCTTCTATGCCTTCCGCGTGATGGTTGGTGGCGGATGCCTGTTCGTCCTGCTGTTCCTGATAATGCTAAGTCCCTTCCCAACCTCCCAGGAAAACGAGATAGAAGGAGACTCCAAGAAAAAGAAGCTCTCCCTCCTCGGAGGAAGATGGAGAGGAACCTTTGCCATCCTCTGCATCCCCGTCGCTTACATCGTCAGCGAGGCAGGATGGCTGGTTGCCGAGTTTGGCCGTCAACCTTGGACCATTCAGGATATGCTGCCCACGTGGGTCGGCGTAAGCGAGGTTGGCTCATCGGCAGTCATGACGACCTTCGTGCTCTTCCTCATCCTCTTCACTACCCTGTTGGCAGTAGAGATTAACATCATGTGTAAAACCATCAAGAAAGGACCTGAACTATGACATACTTATTCTTACAACACTACTGGTGTTTAATAGTAGCCCTGCTGGCAGCGATTCTTGTTTTCCTGATGTTTGTTCAGGGTGCCAACTCGCTCATCTTTACCATTGGCAAGACTCCTGACGAGCGCAGACTTGTCGTAAATGCCACAGGTCGCAAGTGGGAGTTCACCTTCACCACGCTCGTGACCTTCGGAGGAGCCTTTTTCGCCTCCTATCCTCTCTTCTACTCCACCAGCTTTGGAGGAGCCTACTGGCTGTGGATGATTATTCTCTTCTCCTTCGTACTGCAGGCTGTCAGCTACGAGTTCCAGAACAAACTGGGCAACTTGCTGGGCACACGTACATTCCAATGGCTGCTTGTCCTGAACGGCATACTGGGTCCTCTACTTCTTGGCGGAGCCGTTGCCACCTTCTTCACCGGCTCCAACTTCATAGTTGAAAAAGGCAACATCGTCGATTCCGAGTGGTCATTGACCATCAGCCGATGGGCTAATGCCTCTCATGGCCTTGATGCCTTGTTGAATCCATGGAACCTTGTACTGGGACTAGCCGTCTTCTTCCTGGCTCGCGTGCTGGGCTGTCTCTATATCCACAACCGGTTGGACGACAATCTGCTCCAAGGTCACGACCAAATTATCCAACCCCTTTGGCGTAGCACCATACTGTTCTTGGGACTGTTTCTCGCTTTCCTTGCCCATATCTTAACCTGCGATGGCTATGCCTACAACTCGCAGACTGGTGTCATCTACATGGAACCATATAAGTATTTGCACAACCTCATCCAGATGTGGCCGCTTTTGGCAGTACTTATCATTGGTGTTGTGTTCGTACTTTTCGGCATTCTATGGTCGCTGACACACAAAGCATGGAAGCGCGGTTTTTGGGTTACGGGGTTCGGCACAGTAGTTACCGTTCTGGTTTTACTCTTGTTGACGGCCTGGAACAACACAGCCTACTACCCATCGACCGCAGACCTTCAGTCCTCGCTCACAATGCAAAACTCCTCAAGCAGTGAGTTTACCTTGCGCACTATGTTCTACGTAAGTTTGCTGGTTCCCTTCGTCCTGGCCTACATCATCTACGCTTGGCACGCCATCGACAAAAAGGAAATCACGTTGGAGGAAATCAATACAGACCACGCTTACTAAGTTCCTCTTAGGTTTTTTGCATTTCTCTCCCATAATCGTAACCTTCTTGCATAGAAGACAGCTACGGCCAAGCCAGTCCCATCGTGGAAGTCTCCCATGATGGGACTGCTGGTATATTGTGGTGTTTCGCACTAAAAGCACACACTTAAGCGTTTTCTTAACCATGACTGACTTATATATAACGAATTTTTATGTATCTTTGCAGTCGCAATGAAGGACAGGACAGAAGGAAAGAACAGCTTTGTTCGCGAAGTGGCGGAGAAGAAGTACGAGTATGGCTTCACCACCGACGTGCAGACGGACATCATCGAGAAAGGGCTCTCGGAGGACGTCGTGCGACTCATCTCTCAGAAAAAAGGTGAGCCTGATTGGCTCTTGCAGTTCCGCTTGAAAGCCTTCCACCATTGGCTCACGATGGAGCAACCCACTTGGGGACACCTCTCGTTGCCGCCTATCGACTACCAGGAGATCAGCTACTACGCGGCCCCCACAAAGAAGGGGCAAGGGGCAAGGGGCAAGGAGCAAGACGGTTCTTCTGAAATCGACCCTGAACTTATCAAGACCTTCGACAAGCTGGGCATCCCTCTGGAAGAGCGAATGGCGCTGGCAGGAACAGCCGTCGATGCCGTGATGGACTCGGTGAGTGTCAAGACGACGTTCCGCGAGAAACTCAAGGAGAAAGGCATCATCTTCTGCTCAATCAGCGAGGCCGTCCGCGAACATCCTGACTTGGTGCGCGAGTACTTGGGGAGCGTCGTCCCCTACAAAGACAACTTCTATGCCGCACTCAACTCCGCAGTCTTCAGCGACGGCTCCTTCGTCTATATTCCAAAAGGCGTTCGTTGCCCGATGGAACTCAGCACGTACTTCCGCATCAATGCCCGCGGCACAGGACAATTCGAGCGAACACTCATCGTGTGCGACGATGATGCCTACGTCAGCTACCTTGAAGGATGCACGGCACCCATGCGTGACGAGAACCAGCTCCACGCCGCCATCGTCGAGATAATAGTGAAAGAGCGGGCAGAAGTCAAGTATAGTACGGTCCAGAACTGGTATCCGGGGGACAGCGAAGGCAAGGGTGGCGTGCTCAATCTCGTCACTAAACGCGGTCATCTGCGTGGTGCCAACAGCCGACTCTCGTGGACTCAGGTCGAGACAGGAAGTGCTATCACATGGAAGTATCCCAGCTGTGTTCTCTCTGGCGACGGCAGTCAGGCAGAGTTTTATAGTGTTGCGCTGACCAACAACTATCAGCAGGCCGACACTGGCACCAAGATGATTCACATCGGCAAGAACACCAAGAGCACCATCATCTCGAAGGGCATCAGTGCAGGCAAAAGCCAGAATGCCTATCGAGGGCTCGTCAAGATTGCCTCCACTGCCGATGGCGCTCGCAACTACAGCAGTTGTGATTCTCTCCTGCTCGGCAGCAAATGCGGTGCCCACACCTTCCCCT
>JAFYYO010000069.1 GCA_017557475.1 Bacteroidaceae bacterium | reverse complement strand
TGTGCCTCTTCCAAGAGTTGCATCGCCAAGGACGTACCATCATCTTTGTGACACACAATCCTGAGATAGCACAATACAGCAGCCGAAATATCAAGCTGAGTGACGGTAAGATCTGCGATGACACAGAGAATCCCCATATTCTCGACGCAAGAGAAGCGCTGGCTGCTTTGCCTAACAATAACGACGACTAACATGAGCATAACAAACCTACTTAAAGTTGCCATCACGGCCATCATGAGCAACAAGTTCCGCTCTTTCCTGAGCATGCTTGGCATCATCATTGGTGTGGCCGCCGTCATCATCATGATGGCCATCGGTCAAGGCTCGAAGCAAAGCATCCGAGAAGACTTGAGCAAGATGGGCACTAACTTGCTGACCATTCGACCTGGTGCTGATATGCGAGGAGGCGTTCGCCAAGACCCGTCGGCAATGCAGACGCTCAAGATGGCTGACTACGAAAGCATCCTCAACGAAGCAACGCTCATCACTCATGTCAGCCCTGAAGTCACAAGTAGCGGCCAGGTCATTCATGGTTCCAAGAACACCACAAGTACTATGTATGGCGAGAGTCCTGACTACATGACAATCAAGCTTTGGGACGTCAAGAGTGGTGATTGCTTCACAGAAGAAGATGTGATGAAGAGCGCAAAGGTCTGTGTCGTGGGAACCACTATTGTCAAGGAACTCTTCGGCAGTGAGGATGCCGATTGTATCGGCAAGGTTGTTCGCTTCAAGAGCATTCCTTTCCGCATTGTCGGCGTACTGAAATCGAAAGGTTACAATAGTTGGGGAATGGATCAGGACAATGTAATGATTGCTCCCTACACTACAGTCATGAAGCGACTTGCCGCCCAGACCTTCTTTAGCAGCATTGTGATGAGTGCTCTTGCAGAAGAACTGAGCGACGATGCTATCGAGGAAGTGACACAGATACTGCGTCGCAACCACAAACTGAAGGATGATGCAGAGGACGACTTTACCATTCGTTCGCAAGCCGAATGGATGGAAACGATGTCGAGCACAATGGACACCATCACTCTCATTCTTGTTGTTGCTGCAGCCTTCTCGTTGCTTGTGGCAGGCATCGGTATCATGAATATCATGCTTGTAAGCGTGACTGAACGAACAAAAGAGATTGGTCTTCGCATGAGCGTCGGTGCTCGAGGTATCGACATTATGAGCCAGTTCCTTATTGAAAGTGTCATGATATCGCTGACGGGAGCCTTGCTTGGAGTAGCGCTTGGCTATGGAGGAAGTTGGCTGGCAAGTAATGTCTTCATGCTTCCAAGCAGTGTACCACTTTGGAGCGTTGGCCTTAGTTTCTGCATCTGTGCTTTCATCGGCATCTTCTTCGGCTATGTTCCTGCCAGAAAAGCTGCCCTGATGGACCCAATTGAGGCAATTAGATACGAATAACTTAAACTACTTAGATACAATGAAAAAGAGCATCCTTTTTGCAGCACTTCTGTGCTTACCTCTTTTCCTTATGGCAGGAAAGAGAGATTACATGAAAGATCCTAAGTATTTGCTTGGTGCAGTACCCGAAGTAGAGGGCATCGTTACCTTCCAGAAGAACTTCAGTGTGACGGACAAGAGCGAACAGCAGATTTATGATGTCCTGTACGCCTACATCAACAACTCCCTCATCGGTAACGCCATACATGACAAGGTGCAGCCATATACGCGCATCATCTCCGAGGAAAAGGAAAATGGTACCATCATGGCACGCATAGAGGAGTATATGACCTTTAGCCATGTGTTCATCAACCTCGACCGTACCCGTTTCCGCTACCTCCTGAGTGCTTCTGTCAAGGGGCAAAAGGTTAGCCTCGTCATCACTCAAATCTCCTATTATTACAATGAAGACATGGATGGCAAGAATGGTGTGAACTACAGGGCCGAAGAGTGGATTACGGATAAACTCGCAGTCAATAAAAAGGGAACGAAACTCTATCCTCGCAGCGGCAAGTTCCGTCGTATGACTATCGACCGCGTAGAGGAAATCTTCAACAGCTTCATGGATACCTTCTCCACGAAGCAAGGCGTGATTGAGAATTAAGTTTTGCATTATGCACAGACCTCTATTAACGCTGGCCTTATTCTTGCTGGCTTCTATTCCCGTCTGCAGTCAATGCCGTTACTGCAACACTTATGAGGACTTCCTCGAGAACAAGTGGGAGCCCTTGGACACAGTCTATTGCAAAGAACAAAGCAAGGGACACACGTTCATGTGGGGTTATAGTAACATCACTATGAAGACGGGAAACAAGGATCTCGACAAGAGGATAAACTATTCCGTATTCGCTGTGATGCAAGGCAAGACTTTATATGTGAACAGCTACAACCTGAGGTTCGAGAAGTCTCGTTTCGGCAAAGGCTTCAGCAAAGCTGCCCGCATCGGAGAGAACGACCTGCTATTAGTGAACAAACTGGCAGGTAAGGAAGCCCAAAACGAACAATCGGGAGCTGCGGGAGCTGCTTTTGTAGGAGGAGTGCTTTTCGGTATTGTAGGGGGAGCAATAGCAGGAGGCATCGTTGCTGGCGTGACTGCCAACAAGCAACTGAAGGGCAAAGTGTGCTACATCCTTACTTCCGGCGCCAATGAAAAAGGGCGTTATGACATCACTTTATTCGAAGACAAGATGATGGACAAGTTGCTTCTGAGCCGAGATCGCATTGACTTGCACAACGCTTATTACGAAGAGAAAGACAAAGCCAAACGCAGGTTGGCTGTCCGCATCCTGCCAATCCTGATGGAAGCGGGCATCATAGAATGACCCCCTAGCCCCCTTTAGGGGAAATTATGAAAAGAGAATAATAACTGAATACATAATATGAAAACTTTAAGTTCGCTCCCTAAAGGGGGATGGGGGGTCTTTCTCCTTGCCCTTTGTTTGGGTTGCATCGTCACGACGGCTGATGCCAAGAAGAAAAAGACCAGCGGAAATCCCATCTTCGAGGGTTGGTATGCAGATCCCGAAGGTGCAGTTCTGAACGGACAATACTGGGTGTTCCCCACCTTTAGCGCTCCTTATGATGATCAACTCCACTTCGACGCTTTCTCGAGCAAAGACCTTGTGAACTGGACGAAGCACGAGAACGTCATTACAAAAGCCGACATCCCTTGGCTCCGCAGAGCGCTTTGGGCTCCCGCAATCATTGAGGCGAACGACAAGTACTACCTCTTCTTCGGAGGAAACGACGTGCATGAAGGCGAAGTCGGAGGCATCGGAGTGGCCGTAAGTGACAAGCCTGAAGGCCCTTACAAAGACGCTCTCGGCAAGCCGCTCATCAACGAGATTGTCAACGGAGCACAGCCTATCGACCAGTTTGTCTTCCGTGATGATGACGGGCAGTACTATATGTTCTACGGAGGATGGCGTCATTGCAACGTCTGCAAGCTGAGTCCAGACCTCCTGTCTATCGTTCCTTGGGAAGACGGACAGAAGTTCCATGAGATAACTCCCAGCAAGGAGTACGTGGAAGGCCCCTTCATGTTGAAGCGAAACGGCAAGTACTATTTCATGTGGAGCCAAGGTGGTTGGACAGGGCCGGATTATTGTGTGGCTTACGCGATTGCAGACAGTCCCTTCGGTCCCTTCAAGCTCAAGGGCAAAATCCTGCAGAGAGACGAGAGCATCGCTCGTGGTGCAGGTCATCATAGCGTGATAAAGGTGCCTGGAAAGGACGAATATTACATCATCTACCACCGTCGTCCTCTCGAGGAAACCGATGGAAATCATCGTGTTACCTGTATCGACAAGCTCATCTTCAATGAGGACGGAACCATCCAACCTGTGAAGATGACGTTCGAGGGAGTTGGTAAGAGTAAAATAAGAAAATAGGTCGTTCGAAAACTAGGCGTGGTTAAATCCAAAAGATAACGTGTTATGTTGGCAAAGATAACGTGTTATGTTGACGATTTTAACGTGTTATGTTTGGCAACTTAACTGCAGTAGTTTTTTTGAGCAACACGGAAAAGGATAGAAGATGACTCGCAAAGAGCTTTATCGTAAGGTTTCAGCCTACTTCAAAGAGGCAATGCCGGAGGCTAAGACGGAATTGCACTACGATAATCCCTTCCAGTTGCTCGTGGCCGTCATCCTGAGTGCACAATGTACTGACAAACGCATCAATCAGGTCACACCCAAACTTTTCGAGGACTATCCCAATGCTGAAGCTATGGCTTTGGCGACTCCTGAAGTCATCTACGACTACATAAAGAGTGTCTCCTACCCTAACAACAAGGCCAAGCATCTTGTCGAAATGGCTCGAATGCTTTGGGAAAAGTATGGAGGAGAAGTGCCTCAGGACATGAAGCAACTGACCGAACTTCCCGGAGTTGGCCGCAAAACTGCGAATGTGGTGCTGAGTGTAGTTTGGGGCGAAGCAAGGATGGCAGTCGATACTCATGTTTTTCGCGTCAGTCATCGACTTGGTCTTGTGCCTGACTCATGCAAGACTCCCCTTTCTGTCGAGCAGATGCTCACCAAATATTTCACAGACGAAGAGATTCCAGATGCCCATCATTGGCTCATTCTTCACGGCCGATATGTCTGCACAGCCCTGCATCCGAAGTGCGGCGAATGCGGCCTCACCCATCTATGCAAAACATACCAAAGAATAACATCATAAACCATGAGAAGACTTCTTTTCCCCTGCATTTTCCTGCTCTCTGCCCTAAGCATGATGGCAGATACAGACGTAACAAGCACCTATGTAGAGAATCCTGACTTCGAAAGCAGGTTTGCCGGATGGATCAACAACGGTTTCTACTTCCAGGTCAATCAGAGTTTCGGCCAGAAACATGGCAAAGTGTATATGGAACGATGGGTAGATTCGGGCAGCTCACTGCCGAATGTTGAGATTTGTCAAGACCTCTATCTCCCAGCAGGAACATATAAGTTGACGGCTGGATGCCAGAACATTCAACAATCAGGCAAAATATCAGAGTGCCGAGGCGCTACTCTCTATGCCAACGATGCGTCTGTCACAGTGACAGGAAGCAGCGATTATAACCTGACATTCACTGTTCTGCAAGGCGTAACAACTATCGGTTTCCGCGTTGCTTCCACAAATGCCAACTGGACTGCCTTCGATAATGTAAG
>JAFYYO010000007.1 GCA_017557475.1 Bacteroidaceae bacterium | reverse complement strand
GCTATGAACTCCGTGAAGACTTGGGAGAAGATGCGTGCCATGGGCATTCAGAGCGAACTCCACATCCTCGCCACACGTGACCACTGCTTCCAGAGAAAGGCCTCCCCAGGCACAGGAAGCTACAACTACCTCGAGAGGATAAGCGACTTCCTGAAGGAAATGAAGAAACTCTAAACACCTTTTCAATCTTCAATATTCAATCTTCATTATTCAATGATTAGCATCATAGCCGCCATCGCCGAGAATAATGCCATCGGGCTGAAAGGCAAGCTCCTCTATTGGCTTCCCGCCGACTTGAAGCGTTTCAAGGCTCTCACCACAGGTCATACCATCATCATGGGACGCAAAACCTTCGAGAGCCTGCCAAAAGGAGCACTTCCCAATCGCAGGAATATTGTCCTCTCCCGCAGCAAGAAGGACTTTCCGGGAGCAGAGAAATTTGCGTCTCTACAAGAGGCTCTCGCTGCATGCGACGGGTCTGAAGACATCTACATCATCGGTGGAGCCAGCGTTTATGCCGAAGTTTTGCCTCTCGCAAATCGCCTCTGCCTCACAGAAGTCCACGACACTCCGAAGGAAGCCGACGCCTTCTTCCCCGACTTCGACAAGAACGAATGGGAAGTCAGCTTCCGAGAAGAGCACGAACCCGACGAGAAACATGCCCAAAGCTTTACCTTTATAGATTATGTAAGACATGAAACAATATCTTGACCTCCTACAAAGAATCCTTGACGAAGGCGTCAAGAAGGAAGACAGAACAGGCACAGGCACCATTAGCATCTTCGGACATCAGATGCGTTTCGACTTGAGCGAAGGCTTTCCTCTGCTCACCACAAAGAAAGTACACCTGAAAAGCATCATCTACGAACTGCTTTGGTTCCTGCAAGGCAACACGAATGCCAAGTGGCTACAGGAGCGAGGAGTCCGCATCTGGAACGAATGGGCAGACCCTGAGACAGGCGACTTGGGGCACATCTACGGCTATCAGTGGCGCTCTTGGCCTGATTATGAAGGAGGTTTCATAGACCAGATTCAGCAAGCCGTCGATACGATTAAGAAAGACCCTGATTGCCGTCGTATCATCGTCTCTGCTTGGAATGTGGCAGACATAAAGAACATGAACCTGCCGCCCTGCCATGCGTTCTTCCAGTTCTATGTGGCAAATGGCAAGCTCTCCCTGCAGCTCTACCAGAGAAGTGCAGATTGTTTCCTCGGCGTGCCCTTTAATATCGCCTCCTACGCCCTGCTTTGCATGATGATGGCACAGGTTTGCGGACTCGAGCCAGGCGACTTCATCCACACGACAGGCGACACTCATATCTACCTGAACCACCTCGATCAAGTGCATCTTCAGCTTTCCCGCACACCTCGCAAACTGCCCAAGATGCGCATCAATCCCGAAGTAAAGGACATCTTCAAGTTCCAGTACGAAGACTTTACCATAGAAGACTACGACCCCTACCCTGCCATCAAAGGCGTTGTAGCCGTTTAAGACATCTAATTATGAACAGACACATTCTCATCACCCTTGCCCTTTGTCTGCCTCTAAGCATAATGGCAGCCAACAAGAAAACCACCGTCGCCAAAGTATCTGCACAGGTTACGCTCACGGAAGATGTTGACTATCAGATATCTGGCGCAACACCTTTCGGAGAAGACGGAATGGTGAACATCGTCAACACAGAGCATGCTGTGCTCATTATGATGAAGGTAAAGCCATCCGTCGCCATTAGCGATTGGCTCTCGCATGTGCAGATTGACAGCGTAGCAGCAGTAAACGGAAGGAATTGTCAAGTGAAACTCTGGAACAAAGGATGTATCATCTTGCCCTATAAAAACAACTTTAAGCCGCTGACTGTCTATACAGAGCAAGGATTTGAGGGTGACTCCTGCAACAACTACGGCACAGAGAACTCAGGCGGATTCATGAATACCATGAGTGCAGCAAAGCTCAACAATCGCATCCGCTCGTTCAAACTGAAGAGAGGCTACATGGTGACTTTCTCGACTTTGGCAAAGGGACGTGGCTATAGCCGTTGTTTCATCGCTGCCACCAAAGACCTCGAGATGTCCACCTTGCCTGCCGTTCTAGACAAGAAGATTACTTCCTATCGCATCTTCAAATGGTATGATACGGGCAAACCACAGCTTGCAGCTGCAGGAGGTAACAACGACGCTTGCTCAGCTCTCAATGTTACCAGCACCTACACTTGGGGCACGACTTCCGATATGTCACCCGATGTGGAGAACGTTCCCCATCATATCTACGAGAACTATCCTTCTCCTTCTGCACTTGGAGCCTGCACAACTTCGCCTCACATGAAGACGAACAACGAGCCGATGAATACTGCCGACGACCCCAAAGGGCAGACAGAAGATGTGGATGCCGTGCTTGCTAACTGGGAAGACCTCATGGCAACGGGAATGCGTCTGTGTTCGCCCTCCTCTTGGGATGGGAGTGATTACACAAATGGCACAGGATACATCAAGCGTTTCATAGACAGTATCGATGCTCGAGGCTGGCGTTGTGACATCATCGACCTCCATTGTTATTGGCCTGAAAGCAACTTCAGCACCATAGGAAACTGGACAAGTACGACTGGACGACCTGTCTGGATATCCGAATGGGTGTGGGGAGCCTCATGGAACTCTAACGGAGCATTTGCCAGTGGAGTGACCGAAGCACAGAACGCAGAAGCTTTGAAGCGCATCTGTCCCGTGCTCAACAATAACGATTGTATTGAACGTTATTACTATTGGAATGGAGAACGCGACCCATCGAAGCTCTACAAGAATGGCTCTTTGACTGCCGCCGGAACGTATTATGCCAGCATCAACTCGGGTTTAGGCTATAACGGGAAGCACGACTTCGTGCCTACCACGCCTCCTCAATACGGCCCATCCAACTTCACAAGGAGTGTAACAACAGCTGGGCAGACCAAACTTACCTGGCACGACTCCAATGGTGAGTACAACCAACTCATGGAAGTGCAGATGAAGGACGCGTCGGGCATTTGGGTAGTACTCGATACTATCACGCAGAAAGAAACGGCATCGAACTACACCTACACGATTGATAATAATGATGAAAGCATTAAGTATCGCCTTCACCTCATCGATTTGAACGGCAAGGAATACTATACTTTGGATGAACTGGAGTTGGGAGATGCCGTTGAGATGGATGGTCAGCTCTATTTTGCAGGCGGTAACATCTTCCCGAATGGCGAGTTCGACCTCGGCTTCACAAGTTGGATTAACGGAACTGGTGAGCCTCTTGCGGAGCCTCAGTTCCAGGTTGTTGGCGATGGAGGCTATGGAGGAGGACCTTATCTTCAGTCCCATCTTACTGGGAATGCCAGTTCGAATGCCTCCATCAAGACTGTTGTTGACATCGAGACAGAACAGAACTATGTCTTCCGAATTGCTTCGCGAAATAGTGGCAACTACGTGATGCTCTATCTTTCTGCCAATGGAGCAACCACAAACAAAAACGTAGGCAAAGCCACAAACAATACCGAATGGCACACAAACACCATTACTTTCAATTCGAGCACCTATCCAAAAGGCATACTTTACTGTCGCAATTTGGAAGGGAAGGCACAGATAGATGACGTGCAACTGCGGCAACTTTTCCCTACGCAAGAGGAAGCTATAGCCGACGGACTGGAGAAAGCAAGGCTCAGAGCCGAAGCGCAGAAAGCCTTTAATACTGAGTATCCTCTCCTGAACGAAGACCTCGATGCTCGCATGAATGCCATTACCGGTACCGACAGAGCTGCTTTGGAAGAAGCTGAGACAGCGCTCAGAGAACACATCTCTGCTATTATAGAGAAAGCAAAGACTCCCATCATAGCCACTACTCTGCAGGCTATCGAACTGCGTCCCTGCCCTAACTACGAAGAGATGCTGAGCTTGCTTGCCGACATAAACGAGGCTGAGACCATACAAGACCTCCTGACAGCCTCCAATCAACTGCAAGCCCTGATGGAAGAGAACCTTTCCTTCACCCGTTCAAGCAAGCAACCCAAGAATCCTTCATTCGCAGGGGAGAAGTCAACATACTGGGAAGTGAAGGTGGGAACCTTTAAGGATGGCGACCAAAAGGCAGCCACAAAGCACGGAAAGACTTGCTGGAATTCATGGTGGAGCACGACGAGACAGGATGCCACTATGGAGATTCGGCAGACCGTCACCAGTCTTCCCGAAGGCTATTACGAGCTGGAATGCTTGGCTATGACTGAACATTTCTGCATCTCAGACCAGCATGGTTACCTCAGAAACGGTAATACAGAGGTCGTCACACCAGTCATCAGCAGAGCTTACTTTGATATGCCTGTCGAGAATCATTGGGACACACTCACCACAACGCCTATTTATGTTGAGCCTCAAGGCTCGCTTACCGTGGGCTTCGTCAGTTCCAAGCAAGGTGCCAAAACAGGCTGGTGGCACAAATTTGGCTCGCTTGATGCCACAAGCGACAATCGAGAAGGTTGGTGGTGCGCCACAGACTTCAAGCTCCTCTACCACCCTATCGATGAAGTTACAAGCATAAAGTCCCCCTCCAAGTCTCTCTTAAAGGTAGATGGGGTCTATGATTTGAGTGGCAGGAAGCTGTCAAACGACAAATTGACGACAGGTCGAATCCCCTCGGGTATTTACATCAAGATAGAGGACGGACGAGCCTTACTGTTTACTGTCCCCTGATGGTTCAGGCAACCTAAATATCATGGGCAGCATGAAACGCGAGCGTATCACTTCCCCGTTAAATCGTGCGGGCTGCCATTTAGGCATCGCTTTGACCACGCGTTCCGCTTCTTTCGAGAGAGAAGGATGAGGTGAACTCTTCGTCTTGACGTCCGTAATAGAGCCATCCTTCTCGACAACGAAGTTGACAATGACGCGACCTTCAACCTTTTCTTTCAGGCAATCCTTCGGATACTTAATGTTGTCGGAAAGCCACTTGAAATATGCTTGGTCTCCTCCAGGGAACTGTGCATTCTCATGATAATCGATAAAGAGTCCATCATCCTCGCTTGTTTCAGCACTCGAGGCTCCGATGAACTTCACTTTTGAAGCGTCGCGAGGCTTGGCATCGGGCTTCTCATCAGGATAGCCGACTGCAATCACATAGAGCAACTTGTAGCCTTCGGGAATATCGAGGGCTTCGAGGAAGGGCTTCGCTTTCTCATTTGTGAGGAGCCAACGCACGGGACCTGTCTGGATGCAAGTGCCCAAGCCGAGCGACTGAGCTGCCAGCATCATGTTCTCTCCCAGCAGACCTGCGTCGAGATTGAAGTTTCCGTCGCTCGGAGCACAGACGCAAATCAGGTTTGGAGCATTGCGGAACATGTTCTTGAAGTTCGGGTCGCGCTCCACCATCTGAGGGTTCTCCTGCTTATAAGCCTCGCTCACATCAGCAATCAGCTTGTAGTCTTCGATAATCCTGACTGCCCAATTCTGTCTGTTCATCGCACTTGGAGCGTTGATACCTGCTTGAGCGATCACTTCCAACTTGTTGTGTTCAACCGGTTTATCAAGGTATTTACGGACAGAGCGACGCGCCATGATGTTGTTGATGACTTCGTTCTCAAACTCACTTTGCGCAGAAAGAGAGAGCATACTTACTGCAGCCAAAAGGCACAAAAACAATCTTTTCATAGGTCTAGGTGTTAGTATTCTGTTGCAAATATACGGATAAAAAGCATATGTGCCAAGAGAAAAACGCAGAAATAACAAATTCATTAGGAAAACTTAACGTGGCTAGTTCGCAAACTAGGCGTGCCTAATTTTCAAACTACCCCTGTGTTGTTGGCATATAACTAGTGTGTTGGTGGCATATAACTAGTGCGTTGTTTGGCAATATCACGTGGAGTGTGTTCTGTCACAAAGATATGAGTTTGTTCCCAAACAACGCCAGAACAAAAAAATCCCCGCTGCTCTACGCAACGAGGACTATATTAAATGTTTTAGGAGTTCTTACCATTCATCACACCAAGAGTCAGAGTTTTCTTTGACACGCCCGCCATCACCATCGTCATCTTCACTGGCATTCCCAATTACAGAGTTGAGGTCGGTACCGGAGTCGCTGCTAACGCCAGTAAGGCTGCCTGTCAAAATCTGACTACTATGTTGCAGCATTACTGCAAACATTGTGGGTTGTATATAATTCTTTTTCATAATGCTCAAACCTCCTATTACTTAATGAATACCTTTTTACCGTTCACGATATTAATACCTCTCTGCATCTTACCCATGCGCTGACCTGCGAGATTGTAAATAGCATCGTTCATCGGACTTTGCACACTATAGGTTGTCCGAATGCTTGTGGGGTCATCCTCATCTTCAAAGTTCATCTCGAAGGCCTTGATTTCACTGCCAGCACCATTTACCTCGAAGTAGCCGCGGAAAGCACGAAGCTTGTAATTGGCGTTCGTAGGATAAGTAAGCGTATTCTCTGCACCCATAACAAGGACGCTGCGGTCGTTGCTGAGTGGTGTGGGGTCGTAAATACCACGGAAGGTGATAGCATTGGTCGTCACAGAGACAGGAGTAGTGTTTTCAATGACAACATTGCTGAATGTGGGATTCTTCACATCAAAGTTGTCTGGATTCTGGTCGTAACCTTCAGGCTTAGTCCATCTGATGAGGTAAGGCGTGCCTGCGTTCAAAGTAGAAACTGCTTCAAAAGTAATGTTCAGTATTCCTGCTTCATCAATGGTTGCAGATTTGAGTTTACGGACTTCTGCATCCTTAAGAGGACCACTCTTTGATGTCTTGAAAGGCAGACAAATGGTATTCCAATACCCGTCCTTGTAGAGAGTACGGTTATTGAGTTTAACGTTGACGTGCAAACCATTATAAGGCGTGATGACAGAAACGTTCGTCACATCAGTTGGATTATTGTAGAGGTCAATCGTTTCGAGACCATACAGATAGGCTTCACCTTCGTTTGCACCTTCAGAATAGAGTGCCACGAATATGTTGTTAGCATTACTCTTGAAGTTGCTGACAGTACCTTTATTCTTAAGGCCTTTGGTAAATACGCCATTCGTTTCTTTCATGACACCAATCGAGGTGCCTTTAATAGCGGCGTCAACAGTGATTACACTTGAGCCTGCGAGGAAAAGGTTGTTATCTTGAGTGCCTTTCTTGTTACCCGTATTAACCAGAACCTTGCCGCTGATATGGAGTGAAGCATCACTTGTGTTATAAACACCTGCGCCTGTGCCAGTACCATCGCTTTTCAGATGGTTGTCTGTGATTGTGACGTTATTATTGAGGCAGAGCGTACCAGCATTATAGATACCTGCGCCACTGCCATTGCCGTCAGCATAGTTCTTAGTAAGCGTAACACCGTCGAGAATGAGTTCACCTTCATTGTAGATGCAGCCACCATTGCTTCTGTGATGACCGTGTTGAATGGTACCATTTGTAATTGTCAATTTCGCACCTGCCTCTACTTTGATGACAAAGCCGTCAACGTCTGCTGGTGCAGGATTTACAACATCAAGGTCACGGTCGATGG
The DNA here is from genome assembly GCA_017557475.1 of Bacteroidaceae bacterium. Next base: position 3,384 of record JAFYYO010000007.1, on the reverse strand, counting down.
TTTTGCCGCCCAAGTCGAGTGTAAATGTCTTACCAGCAGGAATGACAAAAGCAACATTATCCTTGCCTGCAACAAGCTTACCTTCTATAAGTCTCTCATCTGAAACGTCACCCAATGAGTAAGAATTTTCTGCAGTGTTGATATAATCAGTCTGAATCCTTGTCCAGATACAGTTTTCTTTAACAATATAATAGTTCTCACCATCAGGGGTCTTATAAAGGACATTACCATTGTCATCCTCAATTGTAGTATAAGAGTATCGATAGTCGTCATTATCAACCACTACACCTATTTTGACCCTTTGCCCTTGAGCCGTCTCAGGGTCGCTGAACGACTTTGTGTAGTAGCAACGAGTAAGTTTTGATGTGCCACTAATGTCGTGAGAGAACTCGCTGGACTGTTTGTAGTTAACATCTGACCCGATTGATGTAGGATTGAAGAGGCAGTCGGTAAGAGTAGCAGTAGCCTTGTTCAGTCCGATAAAGCCACCAGAGTAGTAATAGTTCTTGCCGTCGATTATGCCATCGAACCAGCTATTGGTAATCGTAACATTACCTTCTGCAACACTAACGAATATTCCGTGATTACCATTAGTATTGTTTCCTGTAGTATTTCCAACGAAGGTTGCGCCTACATGACAGTTCTCGATAACGCAAGTGCCTTTCGTTTTATCACCGTCTGGTCCTGTCTGACCGACCAAACCTGATGCGAACTGACCTGTGGTAGTGATGGTACCTAAAACTGTCAGATTCCTAATTGTTATGTTCTGCGCATAAGCAAAAGGCGCGCAATAGCTGGCGTTATTTGCATACCAAGGATTATTTGTGTTATTAATGTTGACGGTCAAGGTATGGCCATCGCCATCGAAAATACCCGCGAAACGCTTTCTGGTATCATGACCAGAACCAGTCTGTTTGCCAAGAGGTGTGGTGACAGGTTCGGCTGTCGTACCGATATTGGCAGTCATTTTGAAGAACTTGCCTGCAAAAGCAGCTTGGTCACTATTGCCAACTATGGCATATGCAAGAGTATTCCAGTCATCAAGTGAAGCAATTTGGTAGGGGTCAGTTTCCGTACCTGTACCACCAGAGAAAGTCTGCGCTTTCACGCTTTGTCCCAGGATTACTGCAAAAAGCAGTAGGACTAAACGAAAGAAGTAGTTTCTTTTCATATTATCTGTTTTTTATATAAAGTTCTAGTTTCTACCTTCTTTTTTATAAAATCGAGCGCAAATATATTACTTTTTATCGAAACAGAGTGACATCTTGGCAAAAAAAACACCTTTTATGCTTAATATTCAACAGATATATGCATAAAGCTCGCATAAAGCGGTTAAAAACGTAACGTGTTATGATGGCGAACATAACGTGTTATGTTTGCCAACTTAACGTGTTATGTTTGGCATCATAACGTGGAATGTTTTCTGGCATAAAGAAAAAGACCTGCAGTTTTGCCTGCAAGTCCTTTGTCCTGTAGCGGGAGTGGGTCACGATCCCACGACCTCCGGATTATGAATCCGACGCTCTAACCAGCTGAGCTATCCCGCCATCCATTTCCGAAATGCGAGCGCAAAGGTACGGCTTTTTCACGGAATAGCCAAACTTTTGCCCGTTTTTTTTCTATTTTTTCATTCTTTCATTCTTTCATTCTCTCATTCCTTTCTTAAAATAATATATAATGTGTATCTTTGTCGAAGAATTGTACACAAGCAACATGAACAAGCAGGAAGTCATCATAAGCCAAAACTTAGGGAAGGATGTCGAAGCAGCTATTAAGCGACAAGCCTTCGACCGTCTCTTTGTACTTACAGACACAACAACTCTCCGACTCTGCTGGCCGCTCATCAGCAACTTGTCATGCCTTGAATCGGCACAGATGATAACGATTGGAGATACTGACGAGAACAAGACGCTCGACTCGCTTTCTCAGGTCTGGACGGCTCTTCAGAAAGGCGGAGCAACGCGTCATTCGCTCCTTCTGAACTTGGGTGGAGGAATGGTGACGGACCTTGGAGGCTTTGCTGCAAGCACCTTCAAGAGAGGAATTGCCTACATTAACATCCCAACGACTCTGCTCAGCCAAGTGGATGCAAGTGTTGGCGGAAAGACGGGCATCAACTTTGGAGGGCTGAAGAACGAGATTGGCGTCTTCAACTGCGCTGCCTCAGTCATCCTTTCAAGCGAGTTCCTGCGTTCGCTCGACCTGAAGAATCTCCTTTCCGGCTATGCCGAGATGCTCAAGCACGGCCTTATCAGCGACGAGGAAAGTTGGGCCGAGTTGCTCCGCTTCGACCTCGACGACCTCGATTTCAACAAGTTGGGAGAGCTCGTGGCAAAAAGTGTGGCAGTCAAAGAACGCATCGTCGAGGAAGACCCAACTGAGAAAGGTCTGCGCAAAGCCCTCAATCTGGGACATACAGCAGGACACGCTCTCGAAAGCCTCGCTATGGAGGAAGGACGAACCATCCTGCATGGATATGCAGTCGCTTGGGGCCTCATCTGCGAACTCTACCTGAGTGCCGTGCTCACAGGCTTCCCCAAAGACAGGCTTCGACAAACGGTTCAGTTCATAAAAGAGCACTATGGGAACTTCACTTTCGACTGCAAGAAGTACGAACGACTCTTTGAGTTCATGAAGCACGACAAGAAGAACGAGGGCGACAACATCAACTTCACCCTGCTTGGCGGCATCGGAGACATCCGCATCAACCAGCAAGCATCGAAGGAAGACATATTCGAAATGCTCGACTTCCTTCGCGATGGATAAAAGAATAATAAAACTAATACATACATGAAACGATTCGCTTTTTCTTTCATAATGACTTTGTTTGTCTGCTTTCTTAGTGCTGCAGACCTGACAAATGCAAAGTGGTATACAATCAAGGTAGGCAACGGCGGCTATCTCAGCTTCAAGTCCGGCTACAGAGACGGCGTTAATCTGTTGCTCAGCAATACCACCGAGGACACAGAAGACACAGGCCTTTGGACCTTCATCGGTAACGAAACCGACGGCTACTCTTTCTATAACAAATCTCGAGGCGGGGATTATGTGCTCGGAATGTCAGGCACGGAAGCTAACGGACGAGCCAAAATGGTAAAAGAAACCAGTACAACGAGCGTTACAAAGTTCGATATGGGAACGAATGGCGAAGGCTTTTGGATAAAAGACCACGGCTCAGCCAACAAATATTGGAACAAGCGAGGCAACTATCTCGCATATTGGGACAATGCGGCAGGCAGCACAGACACGGGTTCTCGATTCATCTTCACGATTCAAGGCATTCCCGAAGAATACTTCTCCAACGATGAGCAGGAGAACTTCTACTACATCACTTTCGCCAATTCCAACCTTGTGCTCCAGGATATGGGCGCTTCGAAGAACGTC
>JAFYYO010000068.1 GCA_017557475.1 Bacteroidaceae bacterium | reverse complement strand
GAGAAGGGCCTACGCTGGCAGCGTCCAGGCTATAAGGAGTTCTACAGCCGCATCGGTAGGAAATACTTTGTGCTGGAAGACACGACCGCCAACGATGTCTATGCCATTTGTACCGCCAACGGCATCAAGGACCGCAAGGACATCGATGAGGTGATCAGAGACGCAGAGGACTGTGACTTCGATCTCAGGAGAGTGAAAAAGAGTGTTCACCGTATCAAGCGCAGCAAGTAAAACTATGGGCAGAGCTTTGACAGTGAAAGAAGTGCTGAACAAGAAGCGTCAGACCTTTCCCTTCGATGGGAAATGGGCTGATGCCTTCGGTCAGCCGGAGCGCACAGGCGTTTGGTTCATCTGGGGACGTTCAGGCAACGGCAAGACCAGTTTCGTGATGCAACTGATAGCGGAACTATGCAAGTATGACCGTGTGGCGTTTGACAGCATGGAAGAGGGTGACAGCCTATCGATGCGCCAGAAGCTCGTGCGTCATGGTCTGAGCAAGGTAGGCAGCCGTTTCCATCTGTTGAATGCTGAGCCCATGACAGAACTGAAAGAGCGCCTGGCACGACGCAAGAGTTATAACATCATCGTGATTGACTCCTTCCAATACACACAGATGAGCTATAGAGACTATATCCAGTTCAAGGAGCAGAACAAGGACAAACTCATCGTCTTCATCAGCCATGCCAAAGGCAGCCTCCCACGAGGCAGCGCAGCAGAGGGCGTGATGTATGATGCTACCTTGAAGATATGGGTTGAGGGCTTCAAGGCTTTCTCTAAGGGCCGCTTCATCGGTCAGACGGGAGAGTTCACCATCTGGGATGAGGGAGCAGAACGGTATTGGGGTGAGAACGTAAAGACAGACAACTATGAGTAACGACTACAAGCAAGGCGACACCATCTATATTCTGATGACCGCCATGAGCGCACAAGGTCTATTGGAAGACTGGCTACAGCACAACTACGAATGTGACTTGCACCTACACCGCTCGAAGCAGAACAAGGGCATGGTGGTAGTAGAGACCAAAGATCTGATGTGGGCAAGCAGAATAATCAAGTGGCACAAATGCGAGAAAGTAACCTATAAAAGCAAGTAAGATATGAGTAATAAGAAAGGACGTGTGGTCATAGCCACAGTAAAGTACAAAATGCAGGACTCCGATAGCCGGAAATTGAGGAAATGGAAGCCCGGAAGTATTACACATCGATACCTGTACATTTGCCCCAATTATAAGGAAATGGATGTAAGATGGGCCATCGATGAGAAAGCATCTGCTATCGCAAAGAAGTTTGAAAGTCAGAATGAAGGCCTGCTGGTTACCTACTCTGTCAAGATAGAAGCCACAGTCATCAATGATGTAGAAATGATGGATGAAAAAGGACACGTGATATGAGTAAGACGAAACAAGTGCTGGAACTTAACAGCCCATCGATGAAGACGAAGCACGAGCGACTGACAGGGCTTGTGCAACAGTGCAACTACTGTTGTGGGAACGGTTGGTTCTGGCAGCGTGACGGAGCCTATAACTCAGTGAAAGCCCCTTGCCCCATGTGCGAGGGAACCGGTAAGATGCAACCAGTAATAACCATAGATTGGAAACCAGTATGTCAGGACAAGTAAACAACTTCGCACGGTTCTACGGACTGCTGAAACTGATGCCAGGTATGGATAAGGATGAGTTGAAGCAGCAGCTGGTGAGTCAATGGACTTGCGGCAGAACCGAGAGCCTGCGCGAAATGACACAACATGAGTACCATAAGATGTGCGACCATCTGGATAACTCATTAAAGCAGCAGGGCAAGAATGACAAAGACACTTTCAATGCCCTACGCCGTCACAAGCGTAGCATCTGCCTGAGGCTGTTGCAGAAGATAGGCGTTGACACTACTGAGTGGGATGCCGTGAACAGTTACTGCAAGAGTCCGAAGATAGCCGGTAAGGTGTTCAGGGATCTGAGCCTTGACGAACTTGACGAACTGTCACTGAAACTGCGCATGATATTGAAGAAAAAGCAAGAGCAATGACCCTTGCACAGATAAATCCATTTTTATAAACTTTCAAAACAATTTTAGACAATGGCAACAAGACAGAAAAAGACCATTATCACAGGCGTGACCCGTGAGGCAGCCGAGGAAGCATTTGCCAACTATGCGAAGGCAGATGCCAGTATCAACAAGATCAATGCAGACATCGAACTGCAATGTGCGAAAATCCGCGAGAAGTACCAGCAGAAGCTTGGCGAGTTGACATGTGAGCGCGAATGTGCGTTTGAGACCCTTCAAGCCTTCGCCACCGAGAACCAGCCAGAACTATTCTCGAAAAAGAAGAGCCTTGACATGACTCACGGCACCATCGGCTTCAGAACCGGTACACCGAAGTTGAAGACCCTGAAAGGTTTCACATGGGCAAGTGCTCTGGATCTGGTGAAGACCTTCTTGCCTGGCTACATCCGTCAGACGGAAGAGATTGCCAAAGACAAGCTGCTGGCAGACCGCGAACTGGATAAGGTGGACTTCACTGAGAACGGTTTGATGAAGCAAGATGTGTCGATGAGCACGGCAATGGCCAAATGTGGCATTTTCGTGGCCCAAGATGAGACTTTCTATGTAGAGCCTAAGAAAGAGGACACAGACCAATAAAAAGTCTGTCAGAGGGCTTAAAAACAGCCTTTTGTACTTAATGTGAACTGAAAATGAGGCATTCCAAGCGGGATGCCCCATTTTTTATGCACAAAGTGCAGAATTTTGTGT
>JAFYYO010000067.1 GCA_017557475.1 Bacteroidaceae bacterium | reverse complement strand
CCCTTCGATGTCGTCGTCACCCCAACTGCAACTACGGCCCGAATCGAATGGACTGGCTACAGCGACAGTTACATCGTTTACTACAGAGAGAGGAATTCGGGCGCCTCATTCTTCGAGGATTTCGATAGCAGCGATAATTTGCCAGAAGGTTGGCTTTCTCTCGATGCCGACGACGACGGATATAAGTGGCTCACCTTCCCAGAGGTTAAAACGTTATTAGGATATACTGACGACGAATCGTCCTTCGCTGCACATTCTGGAGATGGACTTGTCACCTCTGCCAGCTTTATTAACAATATCGGTGCTTTGACTCCCGATAACTGGCTCATCACACCACAAGTGACGCTGGGCAACAGTGTTTCTGCATGGCTTCGCGGTCAGGATCCCAACTATGCTGAAGAGCATTTCGCCTTCTATGTTTCCACAACCGGCACCAATCCGAGCGATTTCACCATGGTTTCGCCTGAATATGTCACAACAGGCGAATACGAGGAATACACCGCCGACCTGAGCGACTATACCGGCCAGGAAGGCTATGTCGCCGTTCGCCACTTTAACATCACCGACAAGTATTGGCTCAACCTCGACGACTTCGGCATCCTCTCGGACGGCGCGGAAGCAGAATGGCTGAATGCCAACACAATGTACACGTCAATTGTCATTCCAGGACTGAAGCCCAATACCGAATACGAGTTCAAGATCGTCGGCTACATAAGCGGATATAGTCCCGCTTCAGCCGGAATCTTCAGCTTCAAGACTGAAGACAATCCCGCCAGCATTGCGCTCGACAATAATGGGAACAACAAGGATGCCATCTCCGGAAACGACGGCGTATTTGCCAACGTCACCATCAACAACCTCACGTTCGAGAAAGGCAAATGGACCGGCATCTGCCTGCCCTTCGACCTCGACGTAGAACATAGCATACTGGCAGGAGCTGACGTCAGAACATTGGAGTCCGAGACATTCGTCGAAAATAATCTCTTCCTCAACTTCCTCACGCCCGTGACGAAGATGAAGGCCGGCATGCCCTATATCGTCAAGTGGAACAAGGGAACAAACCTCAGCAACCCAACATTCAACGATGTCACGATGGTCAATGTTGTAGACGACGAGACGCCGTATTGCATTAGATTCGACTACAGCGCCTTCAACGTGGCCCTGTTCTACCCCTTTACGAGCGACGATGACTATGACCAATTCTTGAAGTTGAGCGGCTCAACAGGCACCGACCTCAAGCTCATAAAGAATGGTGATACCCTGAAAGCCTTCGAGCCCTATTTCTGCATTCAGAACTACAATAGCTACGACGAAGTTTACCTGAACCTCGGCCAATACGACGACCTGATAACAGGAGTCGAGACATCAACCATCAGCCCTCAGCCCTCAGCCATCTATAACCTCGCAGGCCAGCGCCTCGCCAAGACGCAAAAGGGCATCAACATCGTGAATGGTAAAAAAATCTTGGTGAAATAGAGACTTTAAGGACCTTAGAGACCTTAAGGCCCTTATAGCAAATAAAGAGCCCGCCTATGCCAAGTGCACAGACGGGCTCTTTCGTTTATAAACCAGGCACGGCTAATTGCCAAACTAGGCACGTTATGTTTTCCAACTAGGCACGTCTAATTTGCCAATTAGCCACGTTATGTTTGGGAACGTAGCCTGCACGAAAAGAAAAAGGCGCTGCCTATCGGTAACGCCTCATCTGTATTACACTCGATACAATGCTTATCTCGACATGGCCCAGCCGAGCTTGAGGCCTGAGTAGCTGCCAAGCAGGGAACCGATAGAGCTGGAACCCTTGCTACCGACTGCTGTGGCGATGCTCAGCAACTTGTCGGCATCGAAGAGCATGAGCAGCTGGCCATTCTGCACGGTAACGGTGCAGGGGAGCTGTCCCGTGACAAACATGCCGGTCAAGTTCAGCCTGTTGCTGCTGGGGTCGTAAGTGTAAGTGCCATTCAATGTCTTTGAGCCAAGGGTAAGCGAACAGTTTCCGTCGTTGGCGAAGGTCAGGACGGACTTACCTGCCTTGAAGCCCATCTTCTCGAGGTATGTGCCAAGCTTTTGCTCGAGGTTGTTGCTGAGCACTTGTCCGCCAATCTGGGAAAGGACGTTCTCGCTCTCGAAGACGAGTTTAGGACCGGTATAGGTCCAACTGCCCACGAGGGACTGCTGGGTTGTGGCGCCTCCGAGGATGTTGCCGAGAATAGTGCCGAGAACGCTTGTGCCGGCTTGTTGAAGTGAGCCGTTGCCAAGTATGCCGCCAAGTACGGCTGCCGTGGCATCGGT
>JAFYYO010000006.1 GCA_017557475.1 Bacteroidaceae bacterium | reverse complement strand
CGAGGACAAGGTGGTTGTTACTCCTGGTAACGGAATCGGTCTGGCTAGTGGTGACGTTAACCTTGACGGTACTGTCGACATTGCTGATGCTGTGAGCGTTCTGAACGCTATGGCAGGTCAGCAAGTTCCTGGCAATGCCGACGTCAACGGCGACGGCACGGTAGATATTGCCGACCTCGTAACAGTCCTGAACATCATGGCAGGTCAGTAAACCTAGGCAGTCATAGGTGGTCCCAGGAAACCCTGGGCAATCCTATAAAATAATTCAGCCCCTTGCGGTTCTTCCGCAGGGGGCTGTTTTTTATGCTCCACGTTTAGTTCTCAAACTAGACGTGTCTAGTTGGTCAACTAGGCGTGTCTAGTTTGCCAATTAGACGTGCCTAGTTTGGCAATTAGCCCTGCCTGGTTTTCTGACGTTGCCAGAAGACTAAAGTTTCAGATAATCGTCGAGGGTGATGCCTTCCACTTTCAAGAAGCAGGCACGGACGGTCTGAGTGGTGCCGAAGCCGGCTGCAAGCGTGTCATTGAGCGTCTTGACTTCGCCGCGACTAATCATCCTCTTCAGCTCCGCCACACGGAAACTGCTGATGTAGTCGTGCACGTTGTTGAACCCCTGACTGCGTACGCTCTGCAGGACGAGGTGGCGGTTCAGCCCCACTTCCTGACAAAGACGGTCGCGACCGAAGGTGCTGTCCTTCCACTCCTCTTTGTGGTTCTGCATCCAGAAGTTGATGCGCTGGAAGCGATGCAGATTCGCCTCGTTGAAGTCTTCCTCCTCATGCTCCTTGCTTCTTGCCCCTTGCTCCTCGCTCACCTCCTTGATGACGGGATGCGGCAACTGCAATGCCAGCGTCTCCAACGTGCGGAACATGAGATAGAGGTTCAGCACTGTGAAGAGAACAACATAAATGGCGAGCAAGGTCAGGTCGTAGAAAATGGCGATGTACGTGTAGAAGACCACCGACAAACCCATTGCGATGCAGTAGCCAATCAAGTAGCGCGGCACGTTTGCATGCTTTGCCATGCGGTGCGGAAGGCGGAAGATGTTCACAATATAGTAGATGCTCAGCACCAGAGCGCACAGCCGCATCAGGATGTCACTGCTCAGGATGTTTTCCACCAACTCCTCTGCCGTGTAGATATAAACAATCCGACTGCCCAGAAGAACTGCTCCGATGTAGATGGCAAGCAACACCAAGATAGGTCGGGCATAAAGCCACATACGCTCCCATTGCAGGAAGCCAGGCATGGAAATGTTCAGCGGATAGATGCTCTGCAAGTAGCATGCACACAGCAACGCCACAAGCATAGCAGGATGCAGGATGCCAGGCTGACCCTCTGCAATGGTATGGCTGAAAAGCGTCGCCACAAGTAGCGTGCAGAAGAAAATGCCGTTTACCCAAGCCAAGCACAGGTATTGCACCCGATGCCTCGCAAAAAGTCCCATCACACAGGTAATCAAAAAATGAACCAAGGCAGAGCCTCCAAGCGTCAAGAAAAGAACATTTTCGCTCATAATGTTAGCTTTTTGCGCCTGCAAAGTTAGAGGTTTTCATTAAAACTGCAACCCATAAACACTTTTTTTTCTCGGTAAATCGTACACATTATTATAAATAATAGTATATTTGTGCACATATAGTATTTCAATCAACTTAAAACAAAAACCATTATGAAAAAAACTACTCTCAATTCCCTGCTCACCATGCTCCTTCTCTTCTTAGGGAGCTATGCCTGGGCAGACACGTACACCCACACGTTCATAACATCGGACATCCCCGAGAACACAACGGAAACATCCTTCACGCTGAGTGATGTTAACTGGATTCTTACAATGGACGGCGGTAAGGTAAGCGTCTTCAGCAACGACCTGGGCACTCACTTCGGCACGAACAACGCTACCTGCAACAGCGTGAAACTCTCGACAGAAGGCATCCCTGGCACAATCACCAGCATTACTGTCGAAGCAAGCCGAGGCAAGAACTTAATCGGTGCTATGGAGGTTACCGTAAACGAGACGAACTACACCCTCAGTGGTGGAGCGACGACAACCGACTTGACCCAAGAAAACAAAGCCTATGAGTTCACAGGTGAGGCTGAAGGCGAGATCGCTATCGTCTGGACTAAAGACGCATCAGCAAACCCTGGCACGAACAAGGGCGCTTTCTACATCAAGAAGATCACCATCGAGTATGACAACTCAGGTGGCGGTGGCGTGACCGTCGTAAAGCCTGTCATCACTCCTAATGGCGGCACTTTCACTACGGCACAGGAAGTTACCATCACCGCAGAGGAAGGCTGCACAATCTATTACACCCTCGATGGCACAGACCCAACCACCGAGAGCACTCAGTACGAGGCTCCCTTCACCGTTAGCGAAGACTGCACCGTCAAGGCTATTGCCTGCGACGCAGACGACAACACCAGCAATGTTGCATCTGCAGAGTTCAAGTTCTTCACTCCCTACAGCACTATCGGCGAACTCTGCGCAGCTTCGACAGATACCGAAACCTCCGTCTTTGTTGACTTCAACAACTGGATTTGCACTGGTGTCAAAGGCTCCAACGCATACTTCACAGACGGCACAAACGGCATCCTCGTCTATCAGAGCGGACATGGCTTCAAACAGAACGACGTGCTGACCGGTACGGCACAGGTTACTTTGGTCACTTACAACGAATGCCCCGAGGTCAAGAACCTCAAGTCAACAACCACAGGTGTGACCGTCACGGAGGGTGAAGGTGCAACTCCTCAGACAGATATTGCTATCGCAGACCTCGAGAAGAACATGCAAGGCAACCTCATCACCCTGGAAGGTGTTACATACTCAAGTGGTGTCTTCGTCGACGATGATGACAACACGATCACTCCTTACGGCACATTCATCACACTTCCCGAACTTCTGGATGGCAAGACCTATAACGTAACTGGCGTTGTCATCTGGTACAAGAGCGGTGGTATCTGGGAGATTGCTCCCCGCACAGCAGACGAGATTGTGCTCGTTACCAATAAGATTGCTCCTGAGTCATCATGGAGCGTAGAGGAAGAAGTCGTTGACATCAACGGGGCTTCGACCGCAGTCTTTACAACCAACTCCGATGGTGCTGTCTCTTATGACAGCTCAGACGAAGAGGTTGCTACTATCGACGAGAACGGTGTCATTACTCTTGTAGGCAAAGGCATCACTACGATTACTGCTTACGTAGAAGAGAGTGACACCTATCTGCCCGACAGCAAGAGCTTCACGCTTACCGTAACCAAGGATGGCTATGCAGAAGCTACTTTTTCTTACACTGACGAAGACATCGCAGGTAAAGGCACCAGCGGCGGTGGCAGTGGCTTCTCCGCTACTCGCAACGACGTGCTTACCCTCAACTTTACCAACGCCTTTGGTGCTGCTCAGCACATCAAGGTTTATGGTAATGGTGCGAATGATATAGAGAAGAGTAATGTGGAACTCAGCGTTGTCGACGGCTATGCAATCTCTCAGATAGTCTTCACAATTACAAACTCACAAGACTATCGCAGCATTTGGGAGGACCAGTTCGGTGCACAGCCTCAGTATAGCGAAGATAGTCTGACAGTAACTTGGGCAGGCATGCAGAACAAGGTGGTTCTGAACAACCTTTATAACACTAAGACTCTCAGACCGAAGCAGGCTCAAATCAGGACCATCGATGTGACTTACATCAAGCTTCAAGATACAGAGAAGACCATTACTATTGGTGAAACAGGTCTCGCAACATTCTGCAGCGACGTGAAGTGTGTCCTCTCTGGTGCTGAGCAGTTCGCTATTGCAGGTGCCATCACAGGTGCCGAAGGTGCCGTCCTCACAGTTGACACTCTGACCTCTTCTATCCCTGCAGAAGTCGGCGTGCTGCTGATGGGCGCTCCAGGCGAGTACAAGGTTTACACTCATCCCGACCTCGAGGAGGATACTCCAGAAGCAAATCTGCTGACTGGTGTTCTGGCAGATACAGAAGCTCCCGTTGGCAGCTACGTTCTTCAGGAACAGGATGCCGTTGGCTTCTTCCAAGTTGTTGAGGGTGCGCCTGTCACTATTCCCGCAGGCCATGCTTTCCTCACCATCGAAGGTGCTACAGCTCCTGTCTTCTTCTTCACTGAGGAAGACTACGTCACAGGCATCAGCGAGGTTAGCAGCAATGTCAACGACGCAGCTATCTATGACCTCAGCGGTCGTCGCGTAGGCAAGATGCAGAAGGGCATCTACATTGTTGGTGGCAAGAAGATTCTTCGCTAACACGCAAACTTGCTGATACAAAAGGAAGCCTCATCCGAGTTTATCGGGTGGGGCTTCTTTTTCTATTGTGGTGAATAAAGGAGCTAATAGAGCCTAATGAACTCGTAGGTGTTGCCGACTTCTTTGAGGTAACGCTCGAAGTCTTCAAGGGCGATGACCACAGTTCCGCGGCAGTCGTTGGGGTGGAAGGAGAGCGTCTTGTGTTCTGGCTGACGGTAGCTCTTGTCGTCGAGCAGTGCAGCATCGAGAAAAAGATGAACATGGTGCTCTTCGTCGTTGATGAGTCCGAAGGGAGAAACGCTGCCTGGCTCGAGTCCGAGATACTTCATCATGCGCTCTGGTGAAGCAAAGGAGAGCTTGCCAGGTGAGTTCTTCCCTTGTTCCAGAAGTGCCGCTTTGAGTCGAGCCTCGAGGTCGTGTATGTCGAGGTCGTGGTCGCAGTGGAAGCAGATGAGGTAGTGCTGATTGCCTTTATGGTTGCGCATGAAGATGTTCTTACAGTGTACGGAGCCGTCGTCGCGCCACCAGCGCTTGGCTTCTTCGATGGTCTTGCCTTCCGGGTGCTCGTAGCAAGTGAACGGGATGTCGTGCTCCCGAAGGTAATTGAGAACCTTTTCCTGTCTGTCGGACATAGTTGTAGAAAGTTTATAATTGTTCCAGTAAGCATTGGCAGCCTTCCAGGACATCGCGCCAAGTTGCCTCGAAGTTACCCGTGTACCAAGGGTCGGCCACTTCACCAGGCCGGTTTGTGAAGTCGAGCAACTGGTGAATCTTGCCATCGGGGTCGCCTCCGCAGATGCGGTTCATGTTTCTGATGTTCCATGAATCCATGCCTATGAGCAGGTCGAAGCGCTCGTAGTCATGTCGTGTCATCTGTCGTGCCGTCTTTCCTTTGCAGGAGATGTCGTGCTCGGCCAACTTTCTTCGGGCAGGCGGATAGACGTCGTTGCCTATCTCCTCCGTCGATGTGGCAGCCGATTCGATGTAGAAGTCTTCCTCTCGGCCTGCTTTGCGGACAAGATCTTTCATCACGAACTCCGCCATCGGACTGCGACAGATGTTGCCATGACACACGAAAAGTATCCTTACCATATTGTATCTCTGTTACTTTAAGGCACAAAGATATAAAAAGATTAGGGAATAGGGATTAGGGATTAGAGATTTTTTCGTAACTTTGCAGCAAAACATATAGAAATGCTTTGCACTATGAAACAGGTACTCACACTTATCCTACTTTTGCTTCTCGCCATGCCTATCCAGGCCGACAACTGGATGAAGCGACTTCCCGACGATGCTTATGTCTCCACTCTTTCCATTCCTGGTAGCCACGATACGGGCACAGGAAACGGCTTCCCAGGCATTACAACTTCCATCTATGGCCCTTTCGGAGACAAGTACGCTCGCACTCAGGACAAGAGCCTAGAAGAGCAGTGGAACATAGGTGTCCGCGCCTTTGACCTTCGTCCATGCATCAAGGACAGCTATATCAATGTGAATCATGGCATCATGCCTACTAATCTACGTTTCGACAACGCCCTTACTTTTCTGCGCGACAAACTCATCGAGAGTCCGTCGGAGTTCGCCATCATACATCTTCTTCATGCCTCTGATGGCGATGATAACGCAAGCAATTATGGCGAAAGACTGCTCGAATTGCTTGGTCGTGACGACCTGAAGGACTTCTTTGTCGACTTCAAGAGTGACCTGACAGTCAGGGAGATGCGCGGCAAGATACTGCTACTCAGCCGCGACCAGTATGCCGACAGCCCCGTGGGAGGCTTCTTCCGCAACTGGACCGGGCAGTTGGATTGGAATGCACAAAGAAACGGACAGATTGTCGGAGCCAGCGGTGCAACGGCTACACTCTACATGCAGGACTTCGCGGAGACGCATCAGGAGGGTGCCCTCGACCAGAAAGTGGCTGCCATTAGGCAATTGCTCGACTTTAGCACGAAGCACACAACCAGCACGGCATCAAGCATCGTCTGGGTTTACAACTTCGCTTCTGCCTACTCGAAGACTTCCAGGCTTTACATCCCCTTTGTGGTCGATCAGGAAATCTCCTCGAGTGACGGCTATCGCGACAATGCTGCGCATACCAATGCGGCTATCATCGACTACCTGAATGACCCGTCGAACACGGCCGGACCTACTGGCATTATCCTTGCCGACTATGTAGGTGTGAACTCGAGCAACGGCTATAATACGCGAGGGCAGGAACTCGTGGACGCCCTCATTGCCAACAATTTCCGCTATCTTCGCGATATGTATCAGGTCCAGGAGGGTGATGCAACGTATCGCAAGCCTATCGACATGAGTGCTCGCATCGTGAATCCCTGCTTCAATAGCAACATGCTTCAGGGGTGGGATGGCGACCAGTTCGGGGCTGTCAACCCTAACGAGAATGCCGAACATTTCAACCGCGTGTTCAATACATCTCAGACGATAAACGATCTCCCCAACGGCGTCTATGCCATAAGTTGCAAGTCCTTCTACCGTGCTGGCGAGGCACAGGAAGCGTACGACCACTATCGTGCCAGGGATTTGAGTCTCAGGAATGCCTGTCTCTATGTCACGACCGGCACAAAGACACTGACCTTCCCCATCGTCTCACCATTCTCGAAGACCTTAACAAAAGCAAGAGGTGTGGGCAGGGAAAGCAGTGCAAAGGTAGGCTCTCGCAACTATTACATCCCCGATGACATGATTGCTGCGGAGGATTATATGCATGGGTTGGGCGTTTACGACAATGTAATCTTCGCCGGCGTCTATAATCATAAGCTCAAGTTCGGTGTCAGGAAGTCTGTGACGATTGGCTTGGATTGGTGTGTTTTCGATGACTTCAGACTAACTTACTACGGCAACACGGCGGAGTCTTATGGCAAATGGCTCACGGAAATGCGGAAACATAAGCTCAGCTACGCCAGTGTGACCGTCAGCAAGAGCTATCAGGATGCCTACAACGCTGCTTTCAATGCCTCTGCGAGCAACTGGACGGAAGCCAATAATGCCATGCAAGTTATCGATGCAGCCTGGGAAGAAATAGCCCTCAATGCAGAACTTTGGGCAGAATATAAACAGGTCGGAGCCGAGGCAGAAGCTTTGCTGAACAGCAACCTCTACAGCGAAGATGCAAAAGCCTTCTTGCGTGCTTACTATGTACAAGTCTATCAGAAGCGTCTCAGCGAACTCGAACTCTCCAACGAGCAGTTGCCCGATGCCATTCAAGAACTGCGTGACTACATGGAGCTGCTAAGCACAGGCGAATGGACAGGCATAAGCCTCATCCCAGAGGTCAATGGACAATGCTCAATGGTCAAGGGTCAATGGACCCTTGACGGCAAGCCCGTCATCAATCCCAAACAGTCGGGGCTTTACATCAAGCGCGGCTCTGACGGCAGATTCCGTAAGGTCGTAAGGTAGGAAGTCAGCCTTAATAGAGAACCCTTCCTTGAAGCGATTCAAAACGCTCCACGTTATGATGTCAAACTAGGCACGTCTAGTTGGCCAACTAGCCACGCCTAGTTTGACAATTAGCCACGCCTAGTTTGGCAATTAGCCACGGCTAGTTTTTAGGCGCAACTTGCCTAGGATTTCTTATAGAACTATTTGAACAGCTTCTGAGCCATCGTGTAGAGGCTTCTGCGCCATGTCAGAAACTCGTGGGCAGTACCCTCTGAGATGTAAGCTTCTGCATTGAAACCCGCTGCTTGCAAATCCGCAATAGCCTTTCTCACACGATCCGGTCCTTCCTTACTGCCACAGCTGATGAAGATGTAATCAACCTGTTTCTTGTCCTTAATCTCCTCCGGGGTATAGACACCGCCGCTGAGCAGTCCGTAGTGACCGAAGACTTCAGGCCGGGCCAGCGTGATGGAGTGTGTCTCCATGCCGCCCATAGAAAGGCCTGCCATTGCCCTGTTCTTCTTCTCAGCCTTTGTGCGGAAGTGGCTGTCGATGTATGGAACCAGTTCGTCGACGAGCACCTTCTGGAAATCTTCTGCGACCTTCCCTCTGTCGAAGCCGCGTCCAAACACTACGTCATTAGTCATGCCATAGGTCATTACCACGATAAAGGGAAGCGCTTTGCCTTCTGCAATCAGGTTGTCCATGATGAGACCGGCCTTGCCTTGCACGGGCCAACTGGTCTCGTTCTCTCCCCATCCATGCTGCAGATAAAGCACAGGATAGCGCTGCTTCTTGTTCTTCTCGTATCCTGCAGGCGTATAGACGTAAGCTACTCGCAGCTGATCTCCTTGCACCTTGCTGGGGAATAGTATCTTCTGGACATTTCCATGTTCGATGTCAGTCCTTTCTGCATAGAAAGCGTCATCATGAGCCGGAACCTCCACACCGCTCATCCATCTTGATCCACCATAGTAGCTGTTGGTGCCAGGGTCAACCACATGAACTCCGTCGATGGATAAGGTGTAGTAATGGAAGCCTTCGTCTTCAGGCAAGAGCGTAGTGCCCATCCAGGAACCGTCGCTTTGCTTCTTCAGAACAGTACCGCCCATGCCGCCACCATGACCAGCAGAAGCTATGACATAGCGTGCACTAGGAGCTGTGATACGGAAGCGTACATAACCCTGAGAATTAACCTGAGGATATTGCTGACGAGGCTGACAGGTGGCAGACGGCTTGAAGTCATCCTTGATATCGGGATTGTCAGTGGAGGGGATGAAGTCCCTAATCACGCGATACACGTTCTTTGGCTTGTACTCTTTATCAAAGGGAAGGGGATAGTTATTCTCGCCTAGCCAGGAGTCGCGGTCGCTAAGATTCCAGAACGTCACACAGTCTACCTTGTCGGCATGGCGGCGCATCACCCTGAACACGGCTGCATATTGTGCCTCCTGCAACAGCTTTTGGTCATTGCTGATGGCAACTCCCTCGTTCCTGCTGAATCGCAGTTGTCCGCCCATCTCTGTATTCACGCGGATGTCAAGTTCTGTCATATGGATATGGTCCACAATCTCAGCATACTTGCTGACAGCGGCTTCAATGTCTTCCTCGGACGGACTGTAGATATTGTAGTGACCCTGCATGCCAATGCCATCAATGGGAACACCAGCCTCCTTCATCTCCTTGACCATGTTATAGATACGGTCACGCTTCACAGGGTCGCACTCGTTATAGTCGTTGTAAAACAACAGGGCATTGGGGTCGGCTTCACGCGCAAACTGGAAGGCCTTGCGGATGAACTCGTCGTTGCCGCAAATCTTGTAGAAATTGGATTCGCGCAAAGGCTGGTCAGGACCATTAGGTCTGCGACCGCCATCGGCTATCGCTTCGTTGACGACATCCCAGCAATAGACCACATCCTTGTAGCGGTTCACCACTGTATGTATGTGCTCCCTCATACGGGCGAAGAGCACTTCCTTGCTGACCAGATTGTGTTTCTTGTCGTAAAACATCCACTCGCCGATTTGGTTGTGCCACATCAAGGCATGTCCACGCAGCTTGATGCCATTCTCACGGCAGAAATTGGCCACTCGGTCGGCCCTTTCCCACGTCCATCGACCTTCCTCGGGGTGTACCGAAGCAGGTTTCATGTCGTTCTCTGCTGTGATGCTGTTGTACTCGCGCTTCACCAAATCGACTTGCTCTTCTGCAGAAATGTTTCGTTGGTTAACGGCTACACCAATCATGAAGTAGTCCTTGTAAGCGTCTTTAAAACCTCTTCTGTCCTGTGCCACTGTGGCAAAAACAGACAAGACACATAGTGTCAAAAACAGAATCCTTTTCATACTTTTTTATCTAGAAAGTGTGTGTTTGTGATGCAAAGATAGCAAAAAATATTGTTTTTTGTTCAGTTGTCGGTAAAAATATGTGGTTTTTTGCAAGTTTTGAAAGGGAGTTTAGACTCCTCTCTCTGCCCAGTCGCCTCTATCAAGGCTGCGATAACCGATGGCTTCGGCAATGTGCTGGGCCTGAACCTTCTCGCTGCCTGCCAAATCGGCAATAGTTCGGGCAACCTTCAAAATGCGGGTGTAGGCTCTAGCACTGAGTTTCAGGCGTTCCATCGCCATTCGAAGCATGTCGAGACTGGCATTGTCGGGCTCGGCAAACTTGCGGAGCATCTTCTCCGTCATCTGGGCGTTGCAGTGAATGCCGCTATAGGGTTTGAATCGCTCTTCCTGTATCTTTCGAGCCTTAATAACCCTTTCCCTGATGACAGAACTCGGCTCGCCTGGTTGCATCTGACTAAGCTGGGCAAAGGGAACTGGCTGAACCTCGCAATGTATGTCTATTCGGTCGAGTAGGGGACCTGATATCTTGTTCAGGTACTTCATGATTTGTCCTGGCGTACAGCAGCAATGCTTATCAGGATGATTGTAGTAGCCGCACGGACAAGGGTTCATGGAAGCGATGAACATAAACGAGCAGGGATAAGTGATGGTGTACTTCGCACGCGAGATATTGATGACGCGATCCTCGAGAGGCTGTCGCAGAACTTCGAGCACGGAGCGTTGAAATTCCGGCAATTCATCGCAAAAAAGCACTCCATTGTGTGCCAAACTTATCTCCCCAGGCTGTGGATTGCTGCCGCCTCCAACGAGTGCCACCTGAGAAATGGTGTGATGAGGTGAACGGAAAGGCCGTTGAGCAATGAGCGAACAGTCGCTCTTCAGTTTGCCGGCCACAGAATGAATTTGCGTCGTCTCTAGGCTTTCACGAAGAGAAAGAGGCGGAAGAATGCTCGGCAAACGCTTTGCCAACATGCTTTTTCCGCTGCCTGGCGGGCCTATCATGATCAGATTGTGTGAACCTGCGGCAGCAATCTCGAGGGCACGCTTCACTTGTTCTTGTCCCCTGACATCTGCAAAGTCGAACTCGAAATCGCTCTGTCGGGCAAAAAACTCTGCTCTTGTGTCAATTATGGTCGGTTCCATCGGCTCGATGCCATTCAGGTGTCCGATGACCTGATTGATGTGGCGAGCACCATAAACCTTAAGGTTGTTCACCACAGCAGCCTCGCGGACGTTGTCCTCAGGCACAAAAAGACCTTCGAAACCGAGTTCTCTGGCTTTGATGGAGATGGGAAGTGCGCCTTTGATAGGTTGCAGCGAACCGTCGAGACTCAACTCGCCAACCATCATATAGCGGTTTAAGACGTTGGCATCGACCGACCCTTCTGTGGCTAAGATACCAATTGCCATCGGCAAATCGAAACCAGAACCTTCTTTCCGAACATCGGCAGGAGCCATATTGATGGTGATTGCGCGAGTGGGAAAGGTGTAGCCGCTGTTCTCAATAGCTGCTACAATACGCTCGTAGCTCTCTTTTACAGCACTGTCTGGTAAACCTACAAGGACAAAACGAATGCCTCGAGTAGCGTTCACTTCTATGGTTACTTCTGATGCTTGAAGACCTTGCACGCTGGCACTGAATGTCTTAACTAACATGATGATATTGTATTATTTATGTATGAGACGGCAACGAAGTAAGGCATGCGAACCATCGCCGAGAGTCGTGGCGAAGAGGTAGATGTCGCCACCTTCGCGGAGTTTGAGTCGCTTCCTAAGTTCTGCAACGGTAGAAGGGAAATTGCGTATGGTCAGATTGCATTGGTCAATACCTTCCAGCATTCTTTTTAAATCTTTCTTTCCAAAGCTACAATGATCCTCAATCACGAAGGTTCTACCTGGAAAATCCTCGATGAAATGGGAAGAAATGAATAGATGACTGAAGGGATGGAGCTTTTGGACATCGTAGGCTTTGCATAGTGCATTCTGCACGCCAGCCTTCATAATAGACGCGTTAGGTTCATATAAGTATCGTTCCAACTGAGAAGCCAAAACAGGCTCGATGTCTTTTGTCTCAGTTCGGAAGGTTTGTGTCTTTGCGGTTATGTTAGTGCAGTGATAAGTTACAATCTTCTTTTGCTGGCTGAGTACCAACAGGACTTCTTTGCATTCTCCATCCACGCTGACCACATGCGTCTCGCTTACATTGGGCAAACGACGGAGCGTGTCTTGTATGTCGAGCATTGGTGAGATCTTGATAAGGACAACCTGTGCATGATGGAGAAGTGTCTCTTGAAGAGACTCAATGCTTGGCGAGCAATCGCTTAGGGCAGCGACCTTCCTTCCTGACGCATCTCTTCGGCTTGGGTCGATGTAAATAAGGCTAAAATGCTCCATTTCATCGAGAAAATCTTCGCAAGTCTTGTGGTGTATCTTAGCTTTTTGAAGGCCAAGAAGTGGGAAGTTGTGCTGGGCGATTTCGCAGAGCGTTTCGTTCTGTTCTACATAGTTTGCCTCTTCAAACAACTTTGCCAAGAAGGAGAAATCGATGCCGAACCCGCCAGTCAAATCGACCATATTCAAGCGACCTTTTGGCACGAGTCGTTCCACCAATTGCTGCTTGTAGAGAGCTGTCTGCTCACTACTACATTGCTCCAACGAGAGTTTCGGTGGGTAGAGAATGCCTTCGGACTTTGCCCAAGAAGGTAACTTCCTTTGTGCTATTTGCCTTCCCTCTATCTGTTGCAGGCAGAAGTGCAGGTCGATGTCAGCCGGAACTTTGCTTAGAGCCAAGGCGTGAACATCAACATCCTTGTTCTGTGCTATGAAAGCATCGTTGGTCATGTTGAACGACAAATCATTTCTTGAATGGAGGACGCATCGAGAGAGAGTTGTTGCTGCAGGCTTTCGAGCGAGTCGAAGTGCACCTCATCCCTTATTTTCCCGATGAAATGGACAGAAATAGATTCGCCATAGAGGTCGCCGTTGAAGTCGAAGATGTGTGTTTCTACGCTGATTTCTCCATTTGATTCGATGGTAGGCCGATGTCCGATGCAAAGCATTCCACCTCGTTTCGTTTGATCGGGCAGTGTAATCCAAACAGCGTAAACTCCGCAAGCAGGTAGGAGTTTTTGCTCTGGAAGAGAAAGATTCGCAGTTGGGAACCCTATTTGTCGACCAATTTGTTTGCCTTCTATCACTGTGCCAGTCAGGAAGTACGGATAGCCCAGCAATTCATGTGCCTTCTCTATTTCGCCAAGACCAATGAGGTTTCTTATCCTGCTACTGCTCACCTTTTCGCCAGGAAGAGCTTCCGCCATGCATACCTTGATGCCCGCTTCTTTGCCCCAGGCTTCGTATTCCTCTTGAGTGCCGCCTCCATGGCCAAATTGGTGGTTATAACCCATTAGCAAAAACTTTGTATTCAGCTCGTCTCGAAGGACAACTTGCATGAATTCTTTGGCTGTCAGCGCACTTAATTCTGGTGTGAAAGGCAGCACGACAACTTCTCCTTTGAATGTCTCGGAGAGCAGTTCTAGTTTCTCTTCTTGAGTGGTGAGCAACGAGGGAACAAAGTTCTTCTGTACCACGGTTCTCGGATGTCGGTCGAAGGTCACAGCAACAGGCAACAAATGATTAGCGACAGCCTGTTCTTCAAGTTGCCGAAGCAAGTAACGATGTCCTTTGTGTACACCGTCGAAAAAGCCTATGGTAACTGCATAACCTTTCTTCATTACAAGATGCAAAAGTAGTCAAAACTCTTTACGATACCAAATTTTTCCTGCTTTCATTTGCATAATTCGCAGGAAATGTCTAATTTTGCACCCGATTAAAGCGAAAAGCCAATATCGTCGGACTTGTAGCTCAGTTGGTTAGAGCAACAGACTCATAATCTGGAGGTCGTAGGTTCAAGCCCTACCTGGTCCACAAGAAGTTCAAGAGCAATCTTGGACTTTTTTTTTGTTTAAAATGCTTTAGTCTTTGCAGAAAAATGCTTATCTTTGTCGTCGATAAGTGTAACAATAAGTGTTTGCTTTATGAAAGCCGCTTTTGCAACCTTCCTTTTCTGCTTTGCTTTGACGGCTTCTGGGCAGGAAAAGACGACGTTCCAGACATCTGGTCCGTGGAAGCCCGTCACCGACATCCGTTCCGACCTTGTGATGGTTTACGGAGCAAACGATAACCGACGGATGACTTTCCGCGAACGTGTGGAGTCGTGGAGGCAGCGAGGCTATACCACTCACTTTATGACTGGCATTGCTTGGGGCGAGTATCAGGACTATTTTACAGGTAAATGGGACGGGAAATGGCACCTCGATGAGGGTCAGAAGACGATGCGAGGCGATACCATTTGGCACGGACGCCTTATTCCTTATATTATTCCTACCAAGAATTACCTTGCTTACTTCAAGGAGCGTCACATCAAGCCCGTTATCGATGCAGGCATTGATGCCATCTTCCTTGAAGAGCCTGAGTTCTGGGCAAGGGCTGGATACAGCGAGGCTTTCAAGCGCGAATGGCAGGACTATTACGGTTTCCCATGGCGACCTCAGCATGAGAGTGCAGAGAATACCTATCTCTCGAACAAGCTCAAGTACCACCTCTATTATCGTGCTCTCGATGAGGCTTTCACGTATGCCAAGCAGTATGGACGCGAGAAAGGGATAAATGTCCGCTGCTATGTGCCGACGCATTCGCTTCTTAACTACTCTCAATGGCAGATAGTGTCGCCAGAAGCCTCTCTTGCCTCGATGGAGAACTGCGACGGCTATATCGCACAAGTCTGGACAGGAACGTCTCGCGAACCGAACTACTTCAACGGAAAGGCCAAAGAGCGCGTCTTCGAGACGGCTTTCCTGGAGTATGGTTGCATGGAGTCGATGACACGACCAACAGGCCGCAAGATGTTCTTCCTGACCGACCCGATAGAGGATAGAGCGAAGGATTGGGAAGACTACAAACGCAACTATCAGGCGACCTTCACGGCTCAGCTCCTCTATCCGCAAATTGCCGACTACGAGGTAATGCCTTGGCCCGATCGCATCTACGAAGGCCTCTACAAGGTGAGTGCTGACAGCGACGAGAAGGCACATATCCCTCGCTTCTATTCTACTCAGATGCAGGTCATGATTAACACACTCAACCAGATGCCGCTTTCCCAGAATCGAGTCAGTGGGTCGCAAGGTATCTCTGTGTTGATGGCGAACTCCTTGATGTTCCAGCGCTCGCCTCAACCTGTAGAGGGATACGATGACCCTCAGCTCTCCAACTTCTATGGCGAGGCACTTCCCTTGTTGAAGCGTGGCATACCTGTCAGCATCACTCACCTCGAGAACGTCGGTTATGCTGAAACCTGGAAGGATGTTCGCGTCCTATTGATGTCTTACAGCAACATGAAACCCCTCTCTCCAGACGCGCATAATCACTTGGCGAATTGGGTAAAAAATGGCGGTTTCATCGTATATTCTGGGCGTGACGATGACCCTTATCAAGGTGTGCAAGAGTGGTGGAATCAAGGCGAGATGCATTATGCCGCACCCTCCGAGCATCTCTTCTCCTTGATGGGTATTCCTGAGAAGGCAAAAGAAGGCATATATAAATATGGTAAGGGGAAGGTCTTCGTGTTGCGGCACGACCCCAAGGAGTATGTCCTCGAAAAGGATGGCGACAGGCTGTTTGTGGAAACTGTTGCCAGGGCATACGGCAAGTTGCAGCTGAAGAACTCCTTCTTCCTGGAACGCGGCCCTTATACCCTTGTCGCCGTGCTTGATGAGGGTGTGGTGAGCGACAAGCCTTTTACAAAAAAAAGCGATTTCATCGATCTTTTTTCGCCTGAGCTTGCTTATCTCTCTGAAGTTAGAGTGCAGCCAGGCACTCAAGCCTACCTCTTTAATCTAAGGAGGATTGACAGGAAACGACCGCAGGTGATAGCTGCAGCCTCTCGCCAGTATGAGGCGCAAGAAACAAAGGACGGTTTCAGCTTCGTCAGCAAGTCGCCCCTCAATACCACAAACATTATCTGCCTTTCTCTGCCTAAGGACTATGCGGAGGCTCAGGTCAGTTGCACCGATGCGGAAGGCAGGCCTATAGAATACACGATGAGAACCCTTGAGACGCGAGGCACGCCTCATGCTCTCACTCTCCTTTGGCTCTCCTTCGAGAATTCTCCAGACGGCATTAAAGTTCAAATAAAGAAACAATAGAACACCATGAACAAGCAAAAAATCCTTTCATTCTTTCATTTTCTCATTCTTTCATTACCATTATTTGCCCAGAAGAATGCGCCAGAACCGATTGGACCTCTGCCTCTGCCCAAGCAGGTAGAATGGCAGAAGATGGAGACCTACGCCTTCGTGCACTATGGCCTGAACACCTTCAACGACAGAGAATGGGGTTATGGCGACGCAGACCCCAAGACGTTCAATCCCAGTCGAATGGATGTGGAGCAATGGGTAAAGACCTTCAAGCAGGCAGGCATGAAGGGAGTCATCATCGTGGCCAAGCATCACGACGGCTTTGCGATGTGGCCCTCTCCCTTGACTGACTACAATATAACCCGCTCTTCTTACGACGGTCCGAAGAATAAGGACGGCAAAGTCGATGTGCTTGCCGAGTTGCGTAAGGCTTGCGACAAGTACGGGCTGAAGATGGGAGTTTACCTCTCGCCTTGGGACAGGAACCATGCTGAGTACGGGCGTCAGGCTTATGTGGATTATTACCACAAGCAGCTCACAGACCTCGTCACGAACTACGGGCCGCTTTTCGAGGTCTGGCTTGACGGCGCGAATGGTGGCGACGGCTACTATGGCGGGGCTCGAGAGACACGCAAGATTGACCATCGAAACTACTACAACTACCCGAAGATTCACTCCATCATCGAGGAGAACCAGCCACAGGCCATCATCTTCAGCGACGGAGGCCCTGGCTGCCGTTGGGTAGGCAACGAGAACGGTATTGCAGGCATCCCCAACTGGTCGTTCCTCAAGAAGGACAAGGTCTATCCGGGTATGCCGAACAGCCAGGTGCTGAACAGCGGCTTCCCCGACGGCGACATCTGGGTGGCGGCAGAGTGCGACGTGTCCATCCGTCCGGGTTGGTTCTACCATCCCGAGGAGGACAGCAAGGTGAAGACGCCCGAGCAGTTGGCCGACCTCTACTACAAGTCTGTGGGAAGAAACGCGACCTTCCTACTCAACTTCCCTGTTGACCGAGAGGGTAGGGTGAATGCCATCGATAGCGCCAACGCAGTTCGCTTCCGTCAGATTATCGACGAGGACTTAAAGACAAACCTCCTTCGCAAGGCCAAAGTCACAGCCAGCAGCGAACGAGGTAAGAAGTTTAGTGCCAAGAAGTTGAACGATGGCAAGTGGAATACATATTGGGCGACGCCAGACGGCGAGAACACAGGCACGGTGACTTTTACATTCAGCAAACCGACGAAAGTGAACCGCCTCCTTTTGCAAGAGTACATCCCTCTTGGGCAGCGAGTAAAGTCGTTTGTCGTAGACGTCTTTGTCGATGGAAAGTGGCGACAACTCGACGTGGGAGAGCAGTTCGGCAACATCGGCTACAAACGCATCCTGCGATTTGCCACCGTTAAAGCATCTGCTATCCGTATTGCTTTTCTCGAAAGTCGTGGTCCTCTCTGCATTAATAACATAGAGGCTTACTTTGCAGAAAGGGATGAATAGTGCTCAATTGTCCAACGAAGTTTGTTGTGTTCTTAAAACGCAAGTTGCGATTTAACAAACGCAGCTTGCAACTATAGAAACGCAGTTTGCGATTCTTGGAACGCAACCTGCGATTCAAGAATCTGGCTCGGCAAGCGTAACAATTCTTTTGCATCTGAGAAGTTTTTTCCTCTTTTTAGTGCGCATTTAGAGTCTTGCGGGTAATAAAGTTAGAGGAGAGAAAACGATACAAAAAAGAGGCTTGCCATTATTGACAAGCCTCCTGCATGTGCCCGGAACGGGAATCGAACCCGTACGGCCATCACTGGCCAAGGGATTTTAAGTCCCTCGTGTCTACCAATTCCACCATCTGGGCATTGCGGGTGCAAAGTTACGACTTTTCCTTCGAACCACAAAGAAAAAGCGGCAAAATTATGTCAAAATAAAGTATATGACTGAGGCGGGGGTGACGAGCAGCGCGCTGTCGAAGCGGTCGAGCAAGCCTCCGTGACCAGGCAGGATGTGTCCGCTGTCCTTGATGCCCAGCTGACGTTTGATGAGACTCTCAACGAGGTCGCCCCAAGTGCCGAAGATAATGACTACGAGAGCAAAGCCGAGCCAGCGCAGCAAGGGCATCGTGTCGGGTTGCCACCACCAGATGATGACCGCTGCCAGCAGGGTAAAAAGTCCGCCGCCGATGCTTCCTATCCACGACTTCTTGGGCGAAATGCGGGGGAAGAGCTTGGCTGGGATGTACTTCTGCAACGTGCATCCGCAAAGGTAGGCAAAGGTGTCGTTTACCCAAAGGAAGATGAAGAGGGCAAGCGGATAAATCCAGTTGTAAGCCAGAGTGCTTGTCCCCGCATCATAGACGATGCTGAGCAAAGGCAGCAGGGCAAAAGGAAGGGCGATGTAAATCTGCGAAGCGAAGCAGAGCGCCCAGTTCTTCAAGGGATTGTCGGCTTTGCGATAGAGTTCGCTGATGATGATGTAGAGCATCAGGAGCCCGTAGAGAGCGAACATCTGGGCAGTCTGCGGACTCGCAATGGCGCTGAGCCAAACACCTGCAACCAGCACCACGCCGGCCATCGCGTTGATGGGGCGAGGCATGTTGGCGTCTTCATATGTGTTCATAAGACTGCCCAACTCCCACAGCGTTCCTGCCGCAGCAAGGGCAAAGAAGAAGAAGGCACTGACAGGACT
>JAFYYO010000066.1 GCA_017557475.1 Bacteroidaceae bacterium | reverse complement strand
GCAGGCTGAGGAGGCTGCTCAAGTGCCTGAGGAACTCCAGACGGAGGAGGCTGAGGAGATCTGGTCGAGCCTGCGCGAGGCTGGCTTTATCGCGGAGGGCAGCTACGGGCTGGCAAAGGGTGTGTCGGCCAATCTGGCTACCTATATTGCCGACCGCATGGCCGAGAGTCTGAATATCGCTCACAAATGGAAGGTGTTTCAGGGACTCTGCTGTCAAGGACGTTTATGCTCAGCCGCTTACCCCGCCAAGCGTCAGCGACTATTTGTTCGGCAGCAATCCCACAATTCACGTCTATGCAAGTGCTCTCGAAGCCTATCAGAACTCACGATGGGCAGAATTTGGCACGATAGTCGGCGATCTTACATACGACATCATCGTTGGCATCGAAGAGATTTCAGAAGATTCGGAGTATTCAGAAAACTCTGAACTCTCAGAGAATACCTTCGACCTCATGGGCAGAAGAGTTGCCAAGCCTCAAAAGGGCATCAACATTATCCGCTACTCTGATGGAACGAGTAAGAAAGTTTTGGTGAAGTAATTCGACTACCAGCCTATATAATAGTAAAGCCGCCTCGATTTGAAGCGGCTTTGCTTTGTTAAGTCTTTCCCTCGACGGAGGGAAAGGGCCTTAGTTGTTTTCTGGGCGGAGTTTGCGAACGGTCTCGGCTGTGCGCCACATTTCGCTTTCGCGGAGGGCTGCAAGCTCTTTCTCAAGACCAACGCGATAGTCGGGCTTAGAGTTGGAGTCGATGCTGATTTGTGCCTCGTTGCCGCACTTCACACTTGCATAGAGCTGCTCCATAACGGGCTTGATGGCGTCGTGGAAACGGGGGAACCAGTCGAGTGCGCCTCTCTGTGCAGTTGTTGAGCAGTTGGCATACATCCAGTCCATTCCCTTCTGAGCAAACAGAGGCATGAGGCTTTGTGTAAGCTCCTCTACGGTCTCGTTGAAGGCTTCGGAAGGAGTGTGGCCGTTCTCGCGGAGTACTTCGTATTGAGCCAGGAGCAAGCCCTGAATGGCACCCATCAGTGAGCCGCGCTCGCCTGTAGGGTCGGAGGTTGCTTCACGCTGGAAAGTGGTCTCAAAGAGATAGCCAGAGCCGATGCCGATACCGAGAGCAAGTGTGCGCTCGAGAGCCTTGCCTGTAGCGTCCTGATAAACTGCATAAGAGCTATTCAGACCGCGACCTTCGAGGAACATCGTGCGAAGGCTGGTGCCGCTGCCCTTAGGAGCTACCATGATAACGTCGATGTCCTTTGCAGGAACGCAACCAGTGCGGTCGCTCCAAGTGATGGCGAAGCCGTGGGAGAAATAGAGAGCCTTGCCGGGAGTGAGGTGCTTCTGCAGAGTGGGCCAAACGCTCATCACTGCTGCATCGGAGAGCAGACACATCACGATGGTGCCCTTCTCGGCTGCCTCCTCGATGGAGAACAGAGTCTGACCGGGAACCCAACCGTCGCCGATAGCTTTCTCGAAAGTCTTGCCCTGGCGCTGACCAACGATGACATTGAAGCCATTGTCGCGCAGATTGCAAGCCTGACCAGGTCCTTGCACGCCATAACCGATGACGGCGATGGTCTCGTCTTTCAGTATTTCACGTGCTTTCTCAAGAGGGAACTCCTCGCGGGTCATTACTTCCTCGATGACACCGCCAAAATTCATTTTTGCCATGTTTGTTTATATTTTACTGAAGTTATATAATGAAGTTAATTCGCTTTGCTCATGGAAGTTAACTCGCTTTCGCTCGTGGAAGTTAATGAGCTTGCGCTCATGGACGATAGCTTGGGATGCTTGTGTAATGTCCAGCACAAAGTGCTTTACTTCAGCCAACTTGTTGGCTTAACTCCCTTTTTTACTTCCTCTTTTTCTTCTTTTATATCGAATTGTGTTCTTCTTCTCTCTTTGCTATGTAGGCATCGAGGCGCTCTATGCAGGACTTCGTGACTGCTATGCGACCTGTTCTGACGAACTGCAGGACGCAGCCAAGGGCATCGAGCTGGGTGAAAAGTTCTATCACATCCTTTGTGATGCCAGTGTTCTCGACGATGGTGTAGGTGGGGTTCACTTCCACTATGCGAGCATCATATCTGCGAACGATGCAGGAGATGTCCTGATTGGCCAGCACCATTGGTGTGGAGAGCTTCAGCAAGGAAGTCTCGAGGATGAATATCTCGTTGTCAACGAAGCAGTTAGCTTGCAGTACGTCAACCTTCTTTTCAATCTGTTTAGTCAGCATTTCCGCCATTTCCTGCTTGCAGTAACAAGTGATTGTGTACTTGTGGACGCCAGGAGTGGAAGAGGCACAAACATTAAGGCTCTCGATGTTGACCTGGCGACGAGTGAAGACGGCGGTTATCTGATTGAGGATACCAGCGAAGTTCTCGGAATAGACGATGAGCGTATAAAGCGTCAAGCCATCGTGACTGAGAAGCGCGCCTTCGTGACCAGGCACAGCAGGTCGAGCCACAGCATTGCGGCTGAAGGTCTCCATCTGGCTTCCTTTCGCAGTATCTTGAGCAAGGGTAGCTCTGCGTTGACGAGCAAGGTTCTTCTCGAAACTATCGCGTTCAATAGCTGCAGCCGCATAAACGGCCTCATTGAAGCCCTGCATCTCTTCCGCCTGCTCCAGTTCATCGCACTTGCCACAAGTGTTGCAATCGCCACACTCAACGGCACCATATTTCTTATTTTTCTTCATTGCTTACTTAACTTCTAATAGCATTTCATCCACATTTGCACCCGGAGGTGTCATTGGGAGCACGTTATCGTCTTCTTTCACAGCACATTGCAGCAGATAAGGTCCGTCTGTGCTGAGCATTTCCTTGATGGCTGCATCGAGGTCCTTGCGGTCGATTACGGTTCTGCAAGGAATGTTGTAGCCTGCGGCAATCTTCTCGTAATCGGGATTGAGCATCGGTGTGAAAGAGTAGCGCTTGTTGAAGAACATATACTGCCACTGGCGAACGTTGCCGAGGAAGTTGTTGTTCAAGAGAATCATCTTCACTGGAATGCGGTTCTCCATGATGGTTCCCAACTCCTGAATGGTCATCTGGAAGCCTCCGTCGCCACAGAACAGGCAAACAGTCCTGTCTGGAGCACCATAGCAGGCACCCATAGCTGCAGGAATGCCGAAGCCCATAGTTCCGCAACCGCCGCTTGTAACGACTGAGCGAGGCTTCGTGAACTTGAAGTAGCGACAACCCATCATCTGGTTCTGGCCGACATCGGTCACGAGAATGGCTTTGTTCTTGGCTGCCTCGCTGACCTTGCGAACCACTTCGCCCATCAAGAGCGGACCTTCTTTGGGATGAAGAGCTGCGTCGATGACCTTCGTATATTCCTTTTCCTGATAGGGCTTGAAGCCTTCCACCCAAGCCTTGTGAGTGGTCTTCTCCACAAGTTTTGTCACGGCAGGCAAGGTCTTCTTGCAATTGCCAAGAACCGAGAGTGTAGGCTTCACATTCTTGCCTAATTCGGATGGGTCTATCTCGAAATGTATAATCTTTGCTTGCTTGGCATAAGTCTTCAGGTTGCCTGTCACACGGTCGTCAAATCGCATACCAACTGCGATGAGCAAGTCACATTGGTTGGTCATTACGTTTGGTGCAAGATTGCCGTGCATTCCCAGCATGCCCATATTCAGCGGATGGTCGGAAGGAACGGCTGAAAGGCCGAGAATGGTAGAGCCGAAAGGAATCTGAGCCTTTTCGCAAAGCGCAAGCAACTCCTTGTTCGCATTCGCAAGTTCAACACCTTGGCCAACCAGCATGAAAGGCTTCACACTCTCGTTTATCATCTGAGCAGCCTTCTCGATAGCACCTTCTTCGGGCTGAGGATTGGGGTTGTAGCTGCGGATGAAATCGACCTTCTGCGGAGCATACTCAATCATAGCCGTCTGCGCATTCTTGGCGAAGTCGAGCACAACAGGACCAGGACGGCCACTCTTGGCAATG
>JAFYYO010000065.1 GCA_017557475.1 Bacteroidaceae bacterium | reverse complement strand
CTCGAACTTTTTCTGCCTTGGCCCAAGCGGTAGCGGCAAGTCGTTCCACATGAACAGCGTCGTGCGACAGCTATGGGAGCAAAATACGGATGTGGTCATGGTCGATACGGGTAACTCATACGAAGGACTCTGTGAGTATGTCGGTGGGAAGTACATCAGCTATACTGAGGAGAATCCCATCACCATGAATCCTTTCCGCATCCAGCGTGAGGAGCTGAACGTGGAGAAGATAGGATTCCTGAAGAACCTCGTCATGCTTATCTGGAAAGGCAGCAACGGCGAAGTCACGAAGACGGAAGACCGTTTGATCGAGCAGGTCATCACGGAATACTATGAAGCCTATTTCACGGGCTTTAATGGCTATAACGCCTCTCAGAGGGACGCTCTCCATAAGCGTTTTCTCATAGAAACCGCTACCCAGGGCACTGCCTTGGACACCAATGAAGAGGTCGAGGCACGTATCAGCAAGCGCATCAATGAGATGGAAGAGAGAAGAAAGGCTTTGAAGGTCAGGGAACTGTCCTTCAACTCTTTCTACGAGTACAGCACTCAGCGTATTCCTTATATCTGCAATGAGAACAAGATAGCAGGAATCGACATCTCCACCTATAACTACATGCTGATGGACTTCTATCGTGGTGGCAGTCATGAACGCACCTTGAACGAGAATCTGGACTCTACGCTTTTCGATGAGACGTTCATCGTCTTTGAGATCGACACCATCAAGGATGACCCGTTGCTTTTCCCCTTGGTGACGCTTATTATCATGGATGTTTTCATCCAGAAGATGCGTATCAAGAAGAACCGCAAGGTACTTGTCATCGAGGAGGCATGGAAAGCCGTTGCCTCTCCGATGATGGCAGAGTACATCAAGTATCTCTATAAGACTGCCCGTAAGTTCTGGGCGATGGTCGGTGTGGTTACCCAGGAACTGCAAGACATCATCGGCAGCCCCATTGTCAAGGAGGCTATCATCAACAATTCCGACGTGATCATGTTGCTTGACCAGGGCAAGTTCAAGGAACGCTTCGATGACATCAAGGCCGTCCTTGGCTTGACCGATGTGGAGTGTCGTAAGATATTCACCATCAACCGTCTGGAGAACAAGGAAGGACGTGCATTCTTCCGTGAGGTCTTCATCCGTCGAGGGCTCGCCAGTGATGTGTTCGGTGTCGAGGAGCCAAGGGAATGTTACATGACCTATACGACGGAAAGGGCAGAGAAGGAAGCCCTGAAACTCTACAAGGCAGAATTGAAATGCACGCATCAGAAAGCCATTGAAGCGTATGTCCGTGACTGGAACAAGTCCGGCATCAGCAAGTCGTTGGCTTTCGCACAGAAAGTCAATCAGGCAGGACACGTATTAAATTTGAAATAATGAGGCACTTGAATGTCATAATCGCTTTGATACTGACCTTGGCAGTTCTACCTGTCAAGGCTCAATACTATAGTATCAATGTTGACTATGGCACGATGGCTGCCATGTCCGAGGCATTCACGACAGAGGCAGCCATGGAAGCTCTTCATAACGAGAACTTGCAGAAGATATATGACAGCTACAAGGCAGCAGAGCTGGCCAGTGCCGGTATCTTCGCCTCCAAGTATCTCGACCGTCAGGCCCTTACCAATCTCAACTTGTGGGATGACCGTAATGAAAACTATTATTATAACCGCATCTACAAGATAGTCTCACGGCGTATCATTCCTAAGATAATCGTCTGTGCCCAGCTGATGATTGAAGACCCGTCAACTGCTCTCTACTGGGGCAGCTATCTGTTGAAGACCACGGAGGATGTTAAGTCTCTGTGCCAGCAGTTTGAGAGTGTTGTCACGAACAGTACCCTCAGCTTCAATGATATCGCTTTCTTGGAGATAACAGAAAATCTGAAAGCTATCTTCAACCTTGCCAATCTGGGTGGAATCGACTGGAAGGAACTCTTCGAGCATCTGGGCGATGACATCGAAGGAGCGTTTACCGAGGACAATCTCAAAGCGGATTTGGACAACCTGATTAGCAAAGGCGTTGGTCTTGCTAATGCCGGATTCAACAATGGGGTCAACCAGTTGTTGCAAGGCACCAGCTTCGGTG
>JAFYYO010000064.1 GCA_017557475.1 Bacteroidaceae bacterium | reverse complement strand
TGAAGGACTTCGACGGAATCGTCTGGATGCGCAAAGAGGTGGACATTCCTACGTCTCTTGCAGGCAAAGACTTGAAACTGGAACTTGGCGCCATCGACGACGAGGACGTAACGTATTGGAATGGTACGCGCGTGGGTACTACTTCAGGTTGGATGGCAAATCGCTCCTATACCGTCCCAGGCAAACTCGTGAAAGCAGGCAAGAATATTCGCACCGTTCGCATCAACGATACTGGCGTAGAAGGCGGGTTCTCGAAAGAAGCAAAAGATTTCTATCTAACTGCTGGAAGTACCAACATCTCGCTTGCTGGCGATTGGAAGTTTAAGAAGAGCCTTGATGCTGCAGACATAGCCAGCTCTCCAAAGATGACGGAACCTGCGGCTCCAAACAGTTCATGGTATCCTGCAGGCCTCTACAACAGTATGGTTGCGCCGTTCCTCACGATGCCCGTTCGCGGTTTCCTTTGGTATCAGGGTTGCTCGAACGTAGGCCGAGCCGTTCAGTATGAGAGCCTCTTCCAGGCTTTGATTCTCGATTGGCAGGCTCGTTTCAACAAGAATTCCGAAGTGGCTTCCTACCCCAAACCAGAGCCTCAAGAAGGTCGTCGCCGCTTCATGATGCAGAACACGAACTCGAAAGCCCTACCCTTCTATTTCGTACAGATTGCCAATTACCGGCAAAGGGTAGACTTGCAACCACAATCGGGCTGGGCTGCCATTCGCGAAGCACAGAGAAAGGCTCTTCGACTGGATGGTGTCGGAATGGCTGTGAACATCGACATCGGTATGGCCAACGATATTCATCCGAAGAACAAGCAGGAAGTGGGTCATCGTTTGGCTTTGCTGGCACTCAATCGCACTTACGGTCAGGAAGAGCCTTGTGCAGCTCCTGAGTTCCTCCAGATGAACGTTACAGACGGCAAGGCTGTTCTCTCATTCCTGCCCACTCAAGGTAGCGACAGACTGGAAGAAAATTCGAACATTAAGGGCTTCTCGATTGCTGGTCCAGACCACGAATGGCACGTAGCAAAGGCCTTTACAGAAGGCAATGGGCAGTTTGTTTGGAGGGTGGTTGTTGAATGTCCCGAAGTGCCCCACCCCGTAGCTGTTCGCTATGCTTGGGCCGACAATCCAGAATGCAACTTCAAGACGCAATCAGGACTGCCTGTAGGACCGTTCAGAACGGACGATTGGGAGGATTTAAAGTAAGAAGTATGAAGGATGAGGTATGAAGGATGAGGTATGAACTCTCAGCCCTCAGCCCTCAAACATCAGCCATCAGCCCTCAAACATCAGCCCTCAGCCCTCAAACATCAGCGCAGCGACTGACTCCGCACATCGCTCTCCATCGACTGCAGCACTCACGATTCCTCCTGCATAACCGGCTCCTTCACCACAAGGGAAGAGGCCTTGGATGCGAATGTGCTGCAAGGTCTCGTTATCGCGAAGAATGCGAACAGGACTGCTTGTGCGCGTCTCAATACCGATAACCGTCGCCTCGTTGGTCAGGAAGCCGTGCTTCTGCTTTCCCCAAAGCTTGAAAGCCTCTCGCAGACGCGTGCTAATGAACTCTGGCATCCAGAAATGCAGGGGACTCGCAATCAAGCCCGGAGCGTAAGAAGAAGGGTTCAGACTAGACGAGAGCCGACCATTCACGAAGTCCGTCATCCGCTGAGCCGGAGCCGTTTGCTTCTGATTCGCCTGAAGCCAACACGTCTTTTCAAGACGCTCCTGGAGGTAGACCCCCTCTAACAAAGGATTTAACTCCTCCCCTTTATGGGGAGGCTGGGAGGGGT
>JAFYYO010000063.1 GCA_017557475.1 Bacteroidaceae bacterium | reverse complement strand
TTTCTTCTTTTATATCGAATTGTGTTCTTCTTCTCTCTTTGCTATGTAGGCATCGAGGCGCTCTATGCAGGACTTCGTGACTGCTATGCGACCTGTTCTAACGAACTGCAAGACGCAGCCAAGTGCATCGAGCTGGGTGAAAAGTTCAATCACATCCTTTGTGATGCCAGTGTTCTCGACGATGGTGTAGGTGGGGTTCACTTCCACTATGCGAGCATCATATCTGCGAACAATGCAGGAGATGTCCTGATTGGCAAGCACCATCGGAGTAGAGAGCTTCAACAAGGAAGTCTCGAGGATGAATATCTCGTTGTCAACGAAGCAGTTAGCTTGCAGAACATCAACCTTCTTTTCAATCTGTTTGGTCAGCATCTCCGCCATTTCCTGCTTGCAATAACAGGTAATCGTGTACTTGTGGACGCCAGGAGTGGAAGATGCACAAACGTTCAGGCTCTCGATATTGACTTGCCGACGAGTAAAGACGGCAGTTATCTGATTGAGGATACCAGCGAAGTTCTCCGAATAGACGATGAGTGTGTAGAGCGTCAGGCCATCGTGACTGAGGAGCGCACCTTCGTGACCGGGCACAGCGGGACGGGCCACAGCATTGCGGCTGAAGGTTTCCATCTGGCTTCCTTTCGCAGTATCACGGGCAAGAGTGGCTTTGCGTTGACGCGCAAGGTTCTTCTCGAAACTGTCTCTTTCAATAGCCGCAGCTGCAAGGACTGCATCGTTAAAGCCCTGCATCTCTTCGGCCTGCTCCAGTTCATCGCACTTGCCACAAGTGTTGCAATCGCCACACTGGCCGCCCTTACGGCCTACAGCCCCCTCTAAATCTCCCCGAGGGGAGACTTTTGAGACTTTGGGTTTATTGTTTTTCTTGTTCATGTTTAATTCGTTCTAAAACCTTATCTAAGTTTGAGAAGATTTCCTCGTTTGTGTCGCTTTTCCGGAAGTTTCCCCTCGGGGAGATTTAGAGGGGGCCGACTTCTAATAGCATTTCGTCCACATTGGCTCCGGGAGGTGTCATTGGGAGCACGTTATCTTCTTCCTTTACAGCACATTGCAAGAGGTACGGACCCTTTGTCTTGAGCATCTCCCTGATGGCGGCATCGAGGTCCTTGCGGTCCACAACGGTTCGGCAGGGAATGTTGTAGCCTGCGGCAATCTTCTCGTAATCGGGATTGAGCATTGGCGTGAAGGAGTAGCGTTTGTTGAAGAACATGTACTGCCATTGACGCACATTGCCGAGGAAGTTGTTGTTCAAGAGAATCATCTTCACGGGAATCTGGTTCTCCATGATGGTGCCCAGCTCCTGAATGGTCATTTGGAAGCCTCCATCGCCACAGAACATGCAAACCGTCCTGTCGGGAGCGCCATAGCAGGCACCCATAGCTGCTGGAATGCCGAAGCCCATCGTACCGCAACCACCGCTGGTAACTATCGAGCGAGGTTTCGTGAACTTGAAGTAGCGACAACCCATCATCTGGTTCTGTCCCACATCGGTCACGAGAATGGCTTTGTTCTTGGCAGCCTCGCTGACCTTGCGAATCACTTCGCCCATCAACAATGGACCTTTCTTGGGATGCAGGGCAGCGTCGATGACCTTTGTGTATTCCTTTTCCTGATAGGGCTTGAAACCTTCCACCCAAGCCTTGTGAGTGGTCTTCTCTACAAGTTTTGTCACGGCAGGCAAGGTCTTCTTGCAGTTGCCAAGAACAGAGAGTGTGGGCTTCACATTCTTGCCCAGTTCGGATGGGTCAATTTCGAAATGTATTATCTTAGCTTGCTTGGCATAAGTCTTCAGGTTGCCTGTCACACGGTCGTCGAAGCGCATGCCAACGGCAATGAGCAAGTCACATTGGTTGGTCATTACGTTTGGTGCAAGATTGCCGTGCATACCAAGCATGCCCATATTTAGCGGATGGTCGGAAGGAACGGCTGAAAGGCCGAGAATGGTCGAGCCGAAAGGTATCTGAGCCTTCTCGCAAAGCGCAAGCAGTTCCTTGTTCGCATTCGCAAGTTCAACACCCTGACCAACCAGCATGAAAGGCTTCACGCTCTCGTTAATCATCTGAGCCGCCTTCTCAATAGCACCTTCTTCGGGCTGAGGATTGGGGTTGTAGCTGCGGATGAAATCGACCTTCTGCGGAGCATACTCAATCATAGCCGTCTGCGCATTCTTGGCGAAGTCGAGCACAACAGGACCAGGACGGCCACTCTTGGCAATG
>JAFYYO010000062.1 GCA_017557475.1 Bacteroidaceae bacterium | reverse complement strand
GATGGTGTTGTCCCATTCTCCTGACTCACGAATGGCTTCAAGGATAGTGCCGACGCCTGTATCCATACGCGAAACCATTGCTCGATAGGTCCAGCCTTTCTGGTCTTTTTGAGGCAGAGCATCGAACTCTTCTTTGGAGATAAACTTGCGCAACTCGTCTTCAGGAGCTTGATAGGGCGAATGTGGTGCATTAAAGCAGGTATAGACGAAATAAGGCTCACCTTTGGCGTATTCCTTGATGCATCGGGCAGCCTCTGCCGCGATGAGGTCGGTGGAGTAACCTTCTTCACGACATGATTCCCAATCGTCGTGCCAGTCAAGTTCTTTTTCACGGGTATGGTCGAAGTAGTCAAAGGCTCCATTCAGTGCCCCATGAAAGTGAGTAAAGCCTCTATTCAGCGGATAGTAGCGCAGGCGGCTATGCCCTAAGTGCCACTTGCCAATGGCTGCCCGATTAGGATAGCCATTACGTCCAAGCACATCTGCCATCGTCTCTTCCTCGACAGGAAGCCCATAGTCGCGCCAAGGTGGAATGACTGTTTCGCGAATACCAAAACGACTAGGGTAGCGACCAGTCATAAGTCCACATCGAGTAGGCGAACTCACTGGTGCTGTGTAGAAGCGATTAAGCTCGATGCCTTCGCCAATCAGTCGGTCGATGTTGGGCGTAGGGATGACGCTTCCGTGATAGCTCACATCGCCCCATCCCAAGTCATCGGCTACGATAATCACCACATTGGGCTTCGTCGCTCCGATGGCATTCGCGGCAGTTGCCGCCGCAGCCATTAAAGCCAATGAACATCTTCTTTTTATTATTACCATTCTTTTAGTCTGTTGGCTTCGTACCAGGCACACACTTTCTCGGCCAACTTACGGGCAAGACGCGGGTTCTGGGCAGCCAGGTTAGTCGTTTCGTTGCGGTCAGCCTCGAGGTCATAAAGCTCCATATCCGTACAATTGTCGTTGCAGAGCAGTTTCCATTTGCCTCGACGAATAGCCAGATGCGGACTCTTGTTCTCCTTCCTGCCAGGGAAGTTGAAGCTCTTGTTACGACCAAAGTCCCACATCAGGTCAGTTGAGCGACTCTTATTATTCTTTCCCAAAAGTTGCTTTGACATATCCTCTCCTCTACTTTTGTAGCCTTTTTCGACGGGAATGCCTGCCATTTTACAGAGCGAAGGATAGAGGTCCATGGCACTGAGAATCGTGGTTTCGTTGCGCTCTCCAGCCTTTATCTTGGCGGGATAACGAATGATGAAGGGCATATTGATGCCGCCTTCGTAGAGGCTGTTCTTGGCGCCTCGCATCCCAAGAGTGCGGCGTTGCATGAAACTGGGTGCAGGGCCATTATCACTTGTAAAGATGACGATGGTGTTCTCCGCGAGTCCCATCTTGTCGAGTTCTGAGAGGAAGCGTCCCAATTGCACGTCCATCTCCTTCAATACAGGCTCGAAGGCATCCTCCTTTTCCCATCTTTCGCGCATCTCGGCAAATGCTTCAGGCACCCAAGGCGTGTGCATATCATCGGGCCAAAGGTTCAGGAAGAAGGGTTTGCCGTTCTGTTTACGGATGAACTCGAGGCTCTTATCCACGAAGTAAGCCGTTCTGTCCCATCGTTTCACACTATCCGAAGCCGCCCAAATCCACTTTGTGGAGGTGATGATTGGGTCAGGGTCTGGACTCTCATAAGTGGAAACGTGCTCGTCGTAACCATAGTTCTCGAAGCCTGGAGCATCCGTCACGTCTCGACCTCCGCCAAGATGCCATTTTCCGATGTGAGCAGTTGCATAGCCAGCCTGCTGGAACGCTCTTGCGATACTGGGTGCAGAAGGATTGAGGTAGTTCAGCTGCTCCACTCTTCTGTTAGCAGCTCTGGTGTCCATGAAGGTATTGATGCCATGCTCCAAGGGGAACTGACCTGTGATGAGACCACATCGAGAAGGCGAGCTGACAGGAGCGGCAGAGTAGTACTGCGTGAAGGAAAGTCCTTGCTGAGCCAAGCGGTCGATATTGGGAGTCGGCGTATATGAGCCTCCGAAACAACTCACGTCTCCGATGCCCATATCGTCGATGTACATGATAATGACATTCGGCTGCTTGTCTTGGGCACAGAGTGTTACCGGCAATACAGCAAGACCTGAAAGCATTTTGCGGTAATGAGACTTAATCATAACTAAATTCTCTTATTGTTATGCAAACCTAAGAATTATCATACTTGCTTTTATATAATTATATTAGCCACGCCTAATTGGCAAACTAGCCACGTCTAATAAGCAAATTAGCCACGTCTAATTGGCGAACTAGGCACGCCTAGTTGGGGAACATAACGTGGAGTGTTGGTCAGGCAATAGAATTTCATGTGTCACAATCACTCCAGGACATCCATTCCGATGCCTGTATCTCCCATTTGTTCCATCCATTGAAGCAGAGCTTCCTTCATTTCGGCGACTCGACTGGCATATTC
>JAFYYO010000005.1 GCA_017557475.1 Bacteroidaceae bacterium | reverse complement strand
GGCTATAGCAACCGCACGAAGAAGCCATACTTCTACTTGAACCTTGGGTATGAGTTCTAAACGTTGGATTGTCTGTTGTCTGTTGACCTTTTGTCGAGACTGCTCCCGCTCGGCAATACATACAAGCACGATATTGCCCTCGCTTACTCGCAGCCTTGTCTGTTGTCTGTTGATAGTTGTCTGTTGTCTTTCAGAGGTTCACGCCCAGAGCCGACTGAAGAAGATATGGACGAAAGCCGATAGCATACTTACTGACCGCTATTACAAGACATCCTACGACACCAACTATGTGGTCAGACCTGAAGGCAGGCTGACTCTCAAACTCAAGGGGAATCAGGCAGGCTACAGCCTTCGTTCGAAAGGAACTGTGAACAGCCTTCGCTTCAAGTCCCACCTGAGCACGAACCACAAGACAACAATCTCCATCGGAGCTGCCTACAGAGGACTCTCCGCAGCCTATTCCATCAACCCCGCCAAGCTGCGTGGCTTCTACGACGACTACGAACTGAGCTTCAACTACTATGCAAGCCGCTTCTGTGTCGATGCCACCTATCAGCGCTCCTCATCTCTGTCGGGCAACATGCACTATGGCGATGAGACCTATCGGATGGAATCGGGCGACACCAAACTGAAAGTCTTCAACATCACAGCCTACTACATCTTCAATCATCGTCGCTACTCCGTAGCCGCTCCTTTCTCGCAGAGCTACATCCAAAGGCATTCAGCAGGTTCGTGGCTCGCAGGCATTAGCTATCAAGGAGGCAGCATCAAAGCGACGGAAGAGGGATTAGAAAAGATGGAAGTGGAAAGAGCAAAGTCGGGAGAACCCGCTACCTCAGAGGAGACGGATGGAGAACGTTTTCGTATCGGCGTCGGGCATTTGGGCATCGGAGGCGGCTATGGCTACAACCTCGTCCTCGGCAGGAAATGGCTCCTCCACCTGTCTTTGGTTCCTACCGTTGTCGTTTACAATCGCAACAACATCACAGTTGACGGCGAGCGCATAAAGGCCAGCCACATGCGGTTCGATATGCTTTTCAACGAGAGAGCCGCCGTTGTCTACAACTTCTCACCCCGTTACTTTGCAGGCATCAACGCCTTAGCGAACAACTCCCTCTTCGGAGGCAAGCACGTTACCTTCCATCAAAGCAAATGGGCTGCCCACGCTTTCGTCGGAATGCGGCTGTGGAAATAAAAAAACTAAGCGTGCCTAGTTCTCAAATTAGACACGCCTAGTTTGCAAATTAGGCACGTCTAGTTTGGCAATTAGACACGCCTAGTTTTCAACCGTCCCTGTTGAAGTTTCCTTACGAGTTCATGCTGAGGAGGAACTCCTCGTTGCTTTCCGTGTTCTCGAGGCGAGACTTCACTTCGTTCATGGCTTCGATGGGCGTCATGTCGGCAAGGAACTTGCGCAAGATCCACATACGGTCGAGCGTCATCTTGTCCTGAAGCAAGTCGTCGCGACGAGTGCTGCTGGCCACGATGTTGACTGCCGGGAAGATGCGCTTGTTGGAGAGCACGCGGTCGAGCTGCAGTTCCATGTTGCCTGTTCCCTTGAACTCCTCGAAGATAACCTCGTCCATCTTGCTGCCAGTATCGATAAGAGCAGTTGCGATGATGGTCAGGCTGCCGCCGTTCTCGATGTTACGAGCCGCACCGAAGAAGCGCTTGGGCTTGTGCAAAGCATTGGCATCCACACCGCCACTCAGCACCTTTCCGCTTGCGGGAGAAACCGTATTGTAGGCACGAGCAAGACGCGTAATGGAGTCG
>JAFYYO010000061.1 GCA_017557475.1 Bacteroidaceae bacterium | reverse complement strand
ATTCATTCAATTACACATTAAATCTAAAATGCATGATGTCTCCGTCCTGCACCACATAGTCCTTTCCTTCCACACTCATCTTGCCGGCTTCGCGAACAGCGGCTTCCGAACCATACTTTATATAGTCCTCGTACTTGATGACTTCTGCACGAATGAAGCCCTTCTCGAAGTCTGTGTGGATGACACCAG
The DNA here is from genome assembly GCA_017557475.1 of Bacteroidaceae bacterium. Next base: position 2,426 of record JAFYYO010000061.1, on the reverse strand, counting down.
CACATTGAGGAGCCTTCCAACCTCTGCGGAAAGTCCACGCCTTCACTTCCATCTCGCCTGCTGTGATGAAGGTCTGCAGGGTGAGGAGGTGGTAGATGGCCTTGATGAGACGATTGCAACCGCTCTCCGTCAAACCTAAATCTTCCAGGAACATCTGCTTCTCTTCGTAGGTTTCGAGTTCTGCGATGTCGGCCTCTGTCTGTGCTGAGATGATGAGCATCTCGGCATCTTCGCCTTCGATGGCTTTCTTGACGGCTTCCGTATAAGCGTTTCCTGTGGCAGCCGAAGCGTCATCGACGTTGCAGACATACAGGACGGGCTTTGTCGTGAGCAGGAAAAGTCCGCTTGCAGCTGCCAGTTCGTCCTCAGTGTCGAAGGTGACGCTTCTTGCACTCAAACCCTTATTGAGCGCATCCTGGTACTTGAGCAAGACATCGAGCTCAATCTTAGCCTGCTTGTCGCCACCAACTCTTGCCTGCTTCTCCACTTTCTTGATGCGGTTCTCGATGGTCTCGAGGTCCTTGATTTGCAGTTCCGCATCGATGATTTCCTTGTCGCGAACAGGATTGACGCTGCCGTCAACATGCACGATGCCGTCGTTGTCGAAGCAACGGAGCACATGAATGATGGCGTCGCACTCGCGGATGTTGGCCAGGAACTGATTGCCCAAGCCCTCGCCTTTGCTGGCACCTTTCACAAGGCCGGCAATATCGACGATATCGCAGACTGCAGGCACGATACGACCTGGGTGCACGAGTTCAGCCAGTTTGGTCAGTCTGTCGTCTGGAACGGTGACTTGTCCGAGCTGCGCATCAATGGTGCAGAAGGGGAAATTGGCAGCCTGAGCCTTTGCGCTCGAGAGGCAGTTGAAGAGGGTTGACTTGCCTACATTGGGCAGTCCTACTATGCCGGCTTTCATCTCTTTATTAATTGGGAGTTAAATGAGGGAGTTAAAAATGGGAGTTAAGCCAGCGTTGCTGGCTGGGAGTTAAGCGCTTCGCGCTGGACACTTATTGCTTCGGCATAGCCGTTGAGCTTCCAACTAACGCCATTAATTAGGTATTCTAAATTGTCGTATGTTGCTTTGTCAAGATATTCAATATCGTGTGAAAGTATAATATAGTAGCGACATTCTTCGAGAGAGCCTTGGGTGATGTTCAGGAAGCGAAGTTTATCAGCGGGACTCAACTTGCGATAGCCCTCACAGATGTTGGCGGCAATAGATATTGCAGCTCGGCGAAGCTGTGATGTAAGCCCGTAGGTTTCGTCTTCAGGGAAGTGCTTCGTCACAGCGTAAACAGCCTTTACGAACTCGTGAGCCTGTTGCCAGCACTCCAAATCCTTGAAGCTGCGGCTCAAACTATTGTCCTTTTTAAATTCCATGAGCGTAGCGAATTAACTTCCATTTTTACTTCCCTTTTTACTCCATAAGCGAAGCTTATTAACTTCCCCTTTAACTCCCACGAGCGAAGCGAGTTAACTTCCTATTTTACTTCCAGTTTTAGTGATTAAAAATCGCTAAAGCTGTCGTTCCTTGCAGAACGAATCGCCATACATTCCATCTCGATGAGCCAGGAGGGACGGCACACGGGAGCGAGGGTGAAGACTGTGGGGACATGCGGATACTTCTTGCGGAACATCTCCTTGACAATCTCGAAGTCGGAACCATCGCGCAGATATACAATCAGTTGTGCTGCGTCGTTCATCGTCATGCCTGCTTCGTCGAGAAGCGTCTCGACGTTTTCCCACATCCGTTTTGTCTGCATCTCGATGTCGCCTTCGTACATCACTTCGCCCTTGTTATTGATGCTTGCTGTGCCTGAGATGATGGCGTGATTGCGGTCACCGAACTGCAGGAGTGTGCCTCGCTCGAAGGTGACGCCGTACTCGCTGGTGCGGTTGAGGTGCGATGCAGCATAGAGATAGCGCTGCTGCTCTGGCTTGAAGCCCTTCAGAGCATAGCATCCAAGCTGTATGATAGCCTTTGGATCAGACGGATTTCCACCGATTCCAGTGGAGGCGATGTAGTGCGTCTCAGGCGTGAGGCCGTGAAGTGTGAAGTTCTCCCAACGGGCAACGACGAGACCTTTATACTGCGTATCGACGTCTCTAACGTAGAACCAAGTGCGGATGTAGTTGTCTTCCAGCGTCATATCGTGTTCTTCGAGGAGCTTCGCATAGTCCACCAAGAGCTGTTCCGACTGCCCGTAGCTGCTGCCGTCGCTCGTCGTCATACCCATCGTCCACAGGTGTTCGTAGCCATTGTGGCGCACGATGGTAGAGCGCTTCTCGTCGGCATTTGGCGTGATGTCTGTGCCGCTTTGCAAATAGATCCACAATGCGACTTTGCTTCCGTCGAGAGGTGGTTGCTGAATGTACGAGACTGTGCATGCGTCGTCCTGTGGCATGAGAGGCCGCTGATTAGT
>JAFYYO010000060.1 GCA_017557475.1 Bacteroidaceae bacterium | reverse complement strand
TGTTAGTTTATTTTATAATGATTAGGTTTTCTGTTGCAAAGGTACATCTTTTTCCGTTTTTGCCCAAAAGAACAAACGAAAAGTTTTACCTCTCTCAACTAGGCACGCCTAATTTACAATCTAGACACGCCTAATTGGCAAACTAGACGTGGCTAATTGACCAACTAGGCGTGGCTAATTTTCAAACTACCCTGCAGTCGTTCCAGAACTTACTTGCTGAACTTCCAAAGAAGGTCGTTGGCTTTTCGAAGGAGAGCCACAGGATCTGTCTCAGCTTTGTAAGTGTTGGGAGCAAAGTAGCGAAGCATCTCGTCGAGGTCCTTGGCGCCTTTGAGGTTGAGAGAGGGTCGGAGGATACGAACTTTCTCGTAAGCTTGAATGCCTTCAATCAAGCGTTCGAATCGAATACTGCTGCCGCCAGGATATACCAGATAGCAGTCGCCTGCAGGCCAATTGCCGTATCGGCTGTCCTGATTGGGTTGCTTCGTCCAACTGTTATAAGCCCATCGCAGATAACCATCGTAGCCACAAGCCAAAGCATGCCAACCAAGATAAGCCGATTCTGCTGGAGGTGAGAAGGTGAAGGTGTTGGGCCGCTCAGGTCCGCAACAAGTATAGAAGGTAATCTTCTGTCCCTTTGCAGTTCTGCGAGCCAGAGCTTCTTTCTTGAGCAAATTGTATTGGAAAGCCACACTAATGTCGTCCACTCTGTCGGCTTCCTCGCTTTCCACATTATAATTGGCAGCTCCCTCAATCTTGAACTCTGGGTCTGCATCCTGAATTGTCCGCCAAGCAGCTTCCATTTGGTCTTTCGGACGCTCATCCATAGCGATATAAGTGCGCTCGAACCAACCTTTCTGGCGAAGATGACGGCTGAAGTCTTTCAGGAAAGGAACGATGAAATCGTGGTATTTTGCTTCGCCAGGCCTGCAGGCGAGATACTGAACTGTGTTCGTGGCGCAGTCATAAAACTCGAAGCGATAATGCCAGGGAACAAGGGTATAGCAGTCGATTTGCTCCGTGATTCCACAAGACATCATGAACTCTACCCACTTGTCGAAGACGGTATAATCGTACTTCCAAGAGCCGTCGAGCAGCTTCATCTTGGCAATCATGCTTTCGAAGGGGTCGAAAGTCTGTCCGTTCCAAGGCCGACTGATGACGGAACAAGTAATAACTTTCTGTCCTGCAGAAGCGAGAAGTTCCATCATTGGACGCATCAAGTCGAAATGTTGCTGACTCCAAAGGGGCACTTCATAATAGCGAGCAACTGCATAAGGATTCTGCCAAAGGTCGAGGTGGAAAGCCCATTTGCTGGGTTCGGGCAGGACTTTATCTGCCACTTGCAGCTGAATGGGAAGCGAGAGTTTCTTTCCGTCGCAATTCATCGTCACAGTTCCCTGATAGGTCCCTGCCTTTGCTTCTGCAGGAACATGAATGTCGAGCCATATCGGCTGAGTCGTGTTGGCGTTAACTTTCAGATTCTCAACTGGGTCGAGGCGGTCGGCACACAACATCGAATCCTTCTTGTTGTAGAAAGGTTCGGCCAAGACATAGCGGACAAAATACTTCTTTATGGCAGAAGCAGGAATGATGTTCTTGCCGCTTTTGAGGTCGCTAACCGTGAATGAAACGCTCTTCAGCTCTTTCGAAGTGGAGAGGACTGCCTGTGCCGAAACCCTTTCTCCGCGCCAAGCACGAAGAAGTGGGGATTTCTTGGTGGTCGTAGGAACCTGCGTTTTAGAGTAGCGAACATCGATGCTGCCCCAACCAAAGGTAGGTTGCTTGACTTGCGTCCAAGCCTCTTGAGCTTCTGGCTTCGGGTCAGGAAGTTCAATATTGTTGACTTGAGCCTTCAGCGAAAAACTAAAAATCGCGATGAAAAGGCAGAAAATTGAACGTTTCATAATAGTGTCAGTT
>JAFYYO010000059.1 GCA_017557475.1 Bacteroidaceae bacterium | reverse complement strand
CGCGGTCAGCAAGCCATCAAGGATGCCAACACCTCGACCGGCAACATCCTCGAGGTCTTCTCTGAGGCTTTCGGCATGGAACTCTCAAAGGAGAAGACACCTGAAATCTATACGCTCATCAATCGAATGAAGGAAGATGCGGGAAGCTATGCTACGCGTTGCACCAAGAACACCTATATGCGTACGCGTCCTTACGCTCTCTACGACGAGCCGACCTCAGTTCCAGAAGCAGAGGAAGGACTTCGCAACAACGGCAGCTACGTTTCTGGTCATAGCGCAACAGGCATCGCAGTAGCAATGGTGCTTGCCACCATCAACCCCGAAAGGCAGAACCAGCTCTACAAGCGCGGCCTCGACTTCGGAGACAGTCGCTGGATTGTCGGCTTCCATCACTACAGCGATGTGAAGGCAGGACAAATGGTAGGCGCACTTGTCCTTCCCGCCTTGCTTAACAACGACGAGTTCATGAAGCAACTCGACAAAGCTAAAGCTGAGTTCAAGCTCCTGAAGAAAGGAAAATAAAAGCTTTATCAGCAACCACACTTACACTCGAAGAAACACATCTACCTATGAAAAGATACCATTTCATCGCAATTTTTGCAGTTCTTGCTCTCGGTCTGCAGGCTAAGACAACGTACATTCCGACGTACCTCAACCGCATCATTCTCATCGAGAACGGGCAGATGGACTCCCTGACAAACCATCAGCAACTGCTGCAAATGGACTCGAAGGACAACCTCATTTCCTGTTTCGTTGCTCAACAAGTCGTATCGCCCGACCTCGTCAAAGCCATCAAGCAAGCAAAACGAACTGCCGGATGGATGGCTGTAGCATCAGGACTTTCAGCAGGAGGTACAGCTTTCTCCGAAGTGCAGATGTTCAGAGGACGCGCGAAAGGCGGTTACATAGCCGGATATGTGGAGGGCAGAGACATGGAACGAGGATTCGATGCCGCTTCTGCCGAAGCAAGAGCAGAAGCTGAAGACCTGAAGACACTTCTGGTGGACCTTGTGGTAAAGAACAACTCCGAAAAGGAGATGATGATTACAGACATGGACAGAGGACTCGTATGGTTCGTCCTACCCAAACAAGAAACCGTGCTTCCGCTGGCGAAAGCAGAAGAGTGCCACTTCCGCATCTCTTCCTGCTCGCCACTCGACGAGAACGTTAAATACATCAATGTCTCAGCCGACAGCTATCTGGAGAAGTACAACATTGCTCTGGACACAGACCTCTTCTGGTATGTTCCCATCAGCGAAAAGACTAAGACGAGCCTCGGCTTCGACAATTCAATGGAAGATGGTTACATCAAAATCGACAAGGAAACCATGAAGATGACAGCCATCACGCCAACCGAGTTCAAGGCGATAAAGTAGTCAGATAATAAAAAAAGATGCCCACGACACTGGCCGCGGGCATCTTTTTTTTGTAAAAACTTGTAATTAATAAGTCATTACAGGCTTGAGTTCCTTAGCCTGAGCAATCATCTTCTCAACTTGCTTCACAGAAGGAACACGGCGAACGAGGTGCTTTGCGTCGTTGGTCTCCAAGAGTTTCTGTGCCAAGTTCTCAGCAACACGATGACGGAACTCCTTCACTGTGTCAACGCCAGCAGCCTCGAGTAACTCCGAGAACTGTGGGCCTACACCCTTGATGCGGAACAGGTCAGCGTGGTTTGTCCACTTCAGAATCAGCTTCTCGCTGATGCCAGTTGCCTCTGCCAGAGCTGCACGACCTTTAGGAGCAGCGCACTTCTTCAGCAGGTCTTCAACCTTCACGATGCCAGCCTTGATGAGTTTCGGAGCATAAGCCTCGCCTACACCCTCGATGTCAATAATCTTGTAAGCCATAATAATTAATGTTTAGGTGGTTAATAAAAAGTTTGTCTGCGTGTACAAAGTTAGGTTTTTTTGAGCGAAGTACAAAATGTTTTCCTGTTTTTCTTCTCTCGTTGCCTTTCTTTTATCATTTTGCCATAATCTTCTTGCCATTACGGATAATAACGCCCTTTGACGATTTACCATCTTCTATCTTGCGGCCACTAAGGTCGTAAACAGAGTGGTCAATGGTCAATGGTGACTCTTCAATAGCTTCTATCCCGTCATAGAAGTCGGGCGTAGCTTGGTAGTAGAGCGCAAAGTTGTCGAAGCAACACCAATTGTCGTTGCCACCTGTATCGCTTTTGATGCCGAACCTCAGCGTTCCTTTTTCAGAGAGCGTGTAGGCTATCTCATTCGGATAACACCCTTCTGCAAAGCGAATCCCTGCAGCTCGCATACTATGCGGATAACCTCTCATATTATCCACAGAGCCATATTGTGATGCTTCAGGCCAAGTCTCAGAATACAGTGACTTCACCTTCACCTTCGCATCGTTCAAATAAAGATATGCCTGAATGTTTTCTGTTCCTGCTCTGTAGGCAGCTCCGCCATCGTTGCCCTTTGGCCTGTACAGCGCATTACATTTGACAGTATAGACGCCTGGCCTCATGTTCGAGAGAGACTGATAAAGGTCGAATGCCTTGTTGTACTCTTCACCGCATCCATCTCGGTAAGTCGGTTCTCCTTCCCATCCCTCTTTAGTCGAGAAGTCATAGTTGACAACAAACATCGTCATATCGAGGTACTCGCCCATTTTAGGCACTGCTTCTGAGTTTTTCAGATACGACGAGATTGCCGACTTGAGGGAATTCAGTGCATTATTTGCCTGTGAAAGAGTGCTGGCTTTGGAGAGCGTATTATCGCTTCTCGTTATCCTTGAAACGAATGTAGTAAGGGCAGAAGTCTCCATACTTGCTTGTACATTCTTCTCTGCATAGCTTCTCCAGAACTTGTATTCTTCGCACACAGGAACAACCTGACTGATGGTGTTCTGAAGGTTCTGTGCTTCTGTGAGCAAGGACTTGATATTAGCTTCTGTAAGACCTTCGGCTGTGGCTCTTGTCAAAAGGCTTTCGATGCTCTGACGCAATTTATCTGTCAGAAGGCTGTTATGACTCATGACCTCAAGGTGCATTATCATCTCTTCCAACCTACGCTGCAAGATTGTGCTCTCCCCTACTTTCTCTAAACTCATGTAATCCACATTCGGCATCCAACCATCTTCTCTGTATAGCTCGATGCTATTCGAACCAGCATTCAAGTGGAGCGTCATGTTGTACTCCTTAAAGGTGTTCCAGCTATTGGTATTAACAGTAACAGTCCCCTTCTCTTCGCCATTCAGCACGACATTAAACGGACGACTTTCGCCTGAAGTAGCACTAAAGTGAACAGTATAGTCAGCCTCCTCTATCACATAAACATCCTTCCAAAGCAGAGAGTTACTGCGCTTTCCACCAAGCCAGCTGACAAAAGCTCCGCCGCTGGCCGAGGAGTTGGTTTCATAGATGGCAGAGCCAACGGCCTGGTTGTTGTAAATCTCCTGATAGTCATGCAGGAAAGCAGTCTCGGCTTCGTAGATATAGCGGTCCAATCTTGTTTCTGCTTCCAACTTGTAGATGCGGGTTCCATGAGGCGGCACAATTGCCGACAAGCCTCCCTCCATCTCGCCCAAATCCTGATGCTCGAAGAGGTCGCGAACCTGCACCCTGCCTCCCAAGTCAACCTCGCTGAAGCTGATGCACATCTCCTCTTCCCTATCCGACGGGTTGTAGAGGGCCACAGCTCGAGTGTTGCCATGAAGCGTCAAGATGTCCTTCACCAAAACATAAGTCTCGCCAATATGCTGCACCACATAAGCCTGCAAGCCCAACGGATCTTGGTTCAAGGCGATGAGTTCAGGGTTCTTCAAAAGAGCCAACGGACGTTCCTTGATGGTCGCCATGTTGCAGCCAATGAGCAGAGGGCTCGACATGATGCACCACATCCCAAAGTGCGTCTTATCTTCCTCTTCCGACATAGAACGTCCAACCTCCAGCAT
>JAFYYO010000058.1 GCA_017557475.1 Bacteroidaceae bacterium | reverse complement strand
GGCAGAAGCCGGTCAACCTGTCCTCCTCGTAGTTGGCGACCGTGAATACTTCGATGCAGATGACGAGGAGGAAGAGCCCGAGCAAATCGGAATCACTCCTCTCGGCACCAGTTTCGCCATCAATCCCATGACAAGTGGCGGTGCACACGGCACCTATACCTATCAATGGGTTGATGAAGGAACCGTCGTTGTCGGTGGTGGCAAGATTGGAAAGGCTGGCAACACACTCGTGCTCGCTGAAGGTAAGGAGAATACAGACTGTACTCGCGACGTCTCTGCAAACACCGGCTACATCGTTTATGGCGAGAATATCCTCAAGAATGCAAGTGTTGATGACTTCGATCTGGTCATTACAGCAGGCAAACCAATTGCTCGAGGCGACGTCAACTGCGATGGTACGGTGGACATTGCTGATGCCGTATCGGTGCTTAACGCGATGGCTGGCCAGCAAGTTCAAGGCGTTGCCGACGTGAATGGCGACGGAGAAGTCGATATCGCAGACCTCGTAACTGTCCTGAACATCATGGCTGGGCAATAAACGACCTTAGCCAAAACAAAAATAGCCCCTTGCAGAACAAACTGCAGGGGGCTATTATTATATATATGTATACTTGCTATGCGAAGGTTGCAGACAGCTTGGTGTAGATTGTTTCGCCAGCCAGGACTTGTGCCTGAACCTTTAGGCTGCCATCTTCCTGCGCTTCTATCTTGGTGAAGGAAACGGTCAACTCGCTAACCTCTTCTGGCGAGATGATGGCGAGGTACTTCACATTCTTGACTTTGCGAAGTGTGACGTCACGATTCAAAGCAAGCCCGAGCAGTTCCTGAACCATTTGAACGATGCAAACGCCAGGTGTGATGGGATGTCCCGGAAAGTGCGCCTTGTAGATGGGCCACTCGGGATGTATGCGAAGTTGAAAGGTTGCGAGGCCTTCCTCTTCCTGTTGTGAGAGGACAGTAAACAGGTTATCTTGTAGTTTCATTCTTCATTAAAATATAAACGTTTCCAGCGAAGATAGAACTCCGGGTTCTCGAGGATGAGCTGATACTGCTGGTCGGTAAAGGCCTGAATGGTGCGAGCAGAGGTCAGAAGAGTGTCGTCCTTCGTGTCGCGAATCTCATAATCGAAGACAATCTTTGCGGCTGGAGTGTATTGATAGACGATGTCGATGCGAGGCTTGGTCGTGTAGAAGATGGGACGATGATAGCGGATGTCCATATCCACGATAGGCGCAAAGACATTATTCTTCAGGTAGTCATCGTAGCAAAGGCCGTAGTGATGGCCCCAAGCCTCACGAGCATCTTCCAGATAAAGCGGGTATGCTCCGTGCCAGACGACGCCCATGATATCGACTTCGCTGAATCGAACCTCGAACTCTCGCGAGTATCTTAACTCTTTATTGACCATTGAACATTGACCATTGACTTTATTATCACAGGTCCTTCCCTTGAGGGGAGGATTTAGGAGAGGCTTTCGCCTTGAGCTATCTTCAGGCGTGTTGTGGCAATGACTTCTGTTCCGACTCGCACTTCGGCATTAACGAGCGTGACATCGAATATCTCCTGCATGACCACGATTATCGTTTCGATGGTCTCTCCTTCTCGAGGCAGACGGACGATATCCAAGTCTTTCACCTCTCCGATGAAGCCCAGACGGACACCCGTCTTCAGTACATATTTATTATAATAGCCGAGTCGAGCGGCACAAGTCTGAGCGATGTGCTCGATAAGACCTGCGGCTGCGAACTCGCCATTCTCGCAGAAGACATTATCGGGACGAATTGTCAGGGAGCAAGAGCTTTGCATCTCGCTGTAATCCGTCAAGCGATCCACCATCACGAAGGGCGGTCTTTGCGGCAGAAGTTCAAGTATCGGTATCTCTTTAAATGTCATATCTTTATCAAGAAAGCTAGGAATGAGTCAAAACATAACGTGGCTAGTTGGCAAACTAGACGTGTTATGATTGCGATCATAACGTGTTATGTTGGCAAAGATAACGTGTTATGTTTGGCAACGTAACTGGCGTCGTTTGGAAACCTTATGTGTAAAGTCCCCCGTTTATGGAAATGACTTCGCCCGTTATATAAGCCGCCGCATCCGAGAGCAGGAAGCTAACCAACTCTGCGACCTCTTCCGGACGGCCGAAGCGACCCATAGGAATCTGCTGCTTCAGCTCGTCAACTGGCAGGTCTTTGGTCATGTCGGTCTCGATGAAACCTGGGGCAACGGCGTTGACAGTCACATTTCGAGCCGCTGCTTCGAGTGCCAGGGCCTTCGTCGCGCCGATGAGTGCGGCCTTTGCTGCGCTGTAGTTCGTCTGTCCGGGCAAGCCTTTGAGGCCCGACAACGAAGTCATATTCACGATTCTTCCCCCGTGTTTCTTGCGAAGCATAGCAGGCAGGCAACGTCTTGTAACATAGTAAAAGCCGTCGAGCGAAGTGCCTATTACGGCCTTCCAATCTTCCGTCGGCATCATGAACATCATGCCATCTCGACGGATACCTGCATTGTTGACGAGGTAAGCGATGTAGTCATCGGGATGAGCTTCCGTCCAAGCATCGAAAGCGCGGTCAACGTCTTCTTCCTTTCCGACGTTGAAAGGCATCAGTTCAGCCGTTCCTCCAGCGGCTTCAATCTCAGCCTTGACGGCTTCCGCAGCAGCCTGATTGCTCTGATAATTGATGATGACGGGCAGCCCTTCGGCAGCCAATTTCAGGCAGACGGCACGTCCCAATCCACGACTTCCGCCAGTAACTAAAGCATATTTCATAGCCTTGTTTGTTTCCTTTCCTAATGTTTTCGGCTGCAAAGGTACGAAAAAATATACAATATATAATGTATAAGAGAATAATTCTTAATTCTTCTCTCTTATTTCCTCTTTTTTTTGTATCTTTGCGGAAAACAAATACATGAGTTATGGGAAAGAAGAAAACCGGCAGTTATGGACTGCGAAAGACCGATTTAGAGAGGGTAGTCATTGACTTTTTCCAAGAGAATCCAGCCGTCACGTTTCCCCTGAAGAGCATCTGCAAGCAGCTTCACTTGCGGACGAGCCAAGCCAAAATGCTCCTCATCGACGTGCTCGAGGGGCTTCTTATGGACGACTTCATCAAGGAACAACCGCGTGGGCACTACACTTTGAACATGCCTTCGCAAGTGATGACCGGCATCTTCCATCGGAAGGCAAACGGCAAGAACACCTTCGAGCCCGAAGATGGCGGCGAGCCCATCCTTGTGGCCGAGCGAAACAGCCTGCATGCGATGGATGGCGACACAGTCCAGGTCACCCTTCTTGCCCGCAGAAAACATCATGTTCGCGAGGCTGCAGTCACCGAAATTGTGAAGCGAAGCGACAAGACTTTCGTAGGAACTCTGCAGGTTCAAAAGGGCTATGCCTACCTCTTGACTGAGGACAGAACCCTT
>JAFYYO010000057.1 GCA_017557475.1 Bacteroidaceae bacterium | reverse complement strand
GTCTGTAGCCTCCAATATGCCATGCAGGTAATAGCTTGTGTTGAGCGATGAGTAGACAGGAATCTCTGTGGTAACACCGAGACTGCCGTAGAGACTCCAGGCCTTTCTATTATATATGTTATAGATTCCCTTCACGGGGATACCGAGGTAATGGATGAGTTGCTGCTCGTTGAGGGTGTTGCCGTTTGAACCCATCTCGAAGTCAGACTTCATCCGGCTGTAGCTCAGGCCGGTCTCCAGCGCAAAGCGATTGTTCAGCCTGTACTTCAATGCCAACGAGAAGTTGATTGGCATGTAGTGGTGGCTCTTGCGGATAATTTTGTCTGTGCCTGTACCTGGGTCATCGTTAGCATTGTTCAGGGCAATGTTCATGATGACTCTGCGTGTATGACTATTGCCATCGTCGGGATTGTCGGCCAAGAAGGCTGCATAGTCGCTCCAGTTCTCAAAAGTAACAGGCGATGGCGGTTCGCCACTGATTGCTAACGTTGGTGTTTCCGTGAAGCCGTATGGGCGGCTGAAATTCTGTTCACCCATGCCTCCTGCATAGGCGAGTTCTATCGACCACCTTTGCTTGTTAGGGGGGCTTGTTACTGGTTTTTCGGGGAACAAGTCGGCAATATTGTAATGAGGCAGATTCGGTTTGTCAATTATATGTGTCGTATCTGCTTGTTCGTTATTCTGTATGGAGTCTGTGGTAGCTTGAACGATGACAGGCTGGAGCGTATCAATCGGCGTATGATGAACGGGGATATGAATAATTATAGGCTCTTGTGCCTGTTCTATTGATGGCTCAATTGTCTGTGTTTTTTGCTTAGGCGTATCTTTCTGCTTGGCAATAACAGGTTTTTCGATGGTTGTAGACGCTTGGTGCTCACCATCGGACGATTGGTACTCACCATCGGACGATTGGTACTCACCATCGGACGATTGGTGCTCACCATCGTCTTCCTTATTGAGCAGAAAGAATGTAAGAGGCAGAAGCAACAGCAGAAGCACGGCAGCCCAATATTGCTGCATCTTCTTGCGGAGTATCTTCTTGGCCCGCGCCAATTGCGACGATGAAGAATGAGGTTCGATGCCCAACATGGCGGCAATCTCTTTGTGTGATAAACCATCAAAAACTGAAAGTCGAAACACCTTGCCGTATCCATCTGGCATTTCATCAACCATCTTCATCACCTCTTCCAGTGGTATGCCTCGCACATCCTGGATTTCGTCATCAGTAGCCAGCAAGTCTGTTTCAGGAACCTCTGTCAATGGTATGACAGGTAGTGCATTCAAATGATCTTTGTATTTTGATGCCACATTCCTGGTAATCATCATCATCCACGATTCTGCTTTCTTGGCATCCCGGAGTCTGTCGAACGAGGTAAAGATAATCACGAAGGCATCGTGCAGCACGTCGCTGATAGCCTCTTCGTCGCTGATATAGCGTCGGCACATACCCCTCATCCTTTGGGCGTATGCCTTGTACAGTTCTCCGAGCGCATCCGCATCGCCCTGTCTGCACCGTTCTATCAGCCGTGTTATCTCCATCGTGAACATAACGTCTCTATCTATATAGTCCTGCAGCTATAGAAAAGACTGCATGAGAATAGCACTTTTTTCCTCAAACACATCATTTTTTGCCAACGAAGTTACAAAAAGCCCCACAAAGAAACCCTCGGCGAACCCGAAAATCGGGAGCCGAGAGTGAAAGTCTTAACCCAGGTAAAGAGTATTCATGAAAAAGCCCTCGGCGGAGCTGGGAAAATCATTGCCAAGGGCGTCGATGCAGGAAAAAGCATCACAAAGTTACTATAACTTGATTTGCATTTTGATGATGATATTTCTTGGCCTTATGTTGAATGTATAGAAGGATTCCGAGAGGGAGCCGAAGGAAGTGTAGCGATAGTCTGTTTCGTCAAGGAGATTGGTGGCTGTAAGAGAGAGGTCAATGTTCTTGGAAAGGAGCCAGCGGACAGAGGCATCAAGGAAAGTAATGCTGGCTGTCTGGTCGGTGGAGAAGCGTGTGTAGTAATGCTCTGCGCCGAAAACAATATGCCACTGGTCGGTAGGCAAGAGTGTGATGGAAAGGTTTTGACGTAAACTGCTGTGGATGGCCTTTACTGCATCGACTGTGACCTCCGGTCGAGCTTGCTCACGCTCGGCAGTCGAAGCAAGTTTCGACTGCTCTTGCTCAATCGCAACCTTGTATCCTACGAGCACCCGGACTTCATCACCATCAACCGCTTCCGCAACCGCGTGAAGAAGGAGGTCAACGCGGTGTTCACGCAGGTAGTCCTGCTGCTGGCCGAGCGCGGCTTCGTGAGCCTCGACGTGGAGTACGTCGACGGCACGAAGATCGAGTCGAAGGCCAACCGCTACACTTTTGTCTGGCGCAAGACCGTGGAGAAGAACCGCGCGAAGCTTCTGGAGAAGATCCGCGTGT
>JAFYYO010000056.1 GCA_017557475.1 Bacteroidaceae bacterium | reverse complement strand
GTATAGCTTTTTTCCTTTGTTTCGAGGATGTTTGTCAAGTTCTTCACTTCGTTTTTCTTCAGCGCTCTACCATAGATGCGCACCATTGCGATGTCGCCTTTGAAGGGATAGCTGCCCACCAAAGTCGATGCCTCGTATGTGCTTCTGGCATCGCCACCTATCGCTAGCCAAGTCGAAGGCGTCCACTCATAAACCGGGCACTCCTTGAAGGTCAGCCATCGAGTACCTTTCAGTTCGCCATTGATATAAAGTTGCGAAGTGTAGTTCTTGCGGTCGAAGACGATGACATAATGCGTGTAATCAGTCGTGAGAATGCCGTTTTCCGTCCAAGTCCATAATGTCTTTGTAAAGGTTCCGTCTGCCTTGTTGCCTAGCGTTGCAGTGGCATAGCCGATGTTGCCGTTACTGTTCATTTGCAAACCGAATCCATAGCCGTTGAGGAAACCGAACGGACGTGTGTTTGCCGACGGCAATTCGCTGCTGTTTCTGCAGAAGACTTCGACACTGTAAGCATCCGAAAGCGTATTCATCAACAACGGGTCGTTACCTACGCCATATTTAAAGAAGCGCGACTTGGTACCGTCGAATTGAGCCTCGAAATGGTTGTTGTCGGCATTGTAAACAATCGGCACTTCACCCATCATTGGAATCGGTTTGTCGCTAAAGGATGGAGCAAAGTTAACGGCCCCTTCTGGAGTGAACTGGCAATCCATCATAAGTTCTGTTCCGTGCGAAGCCTTCGGTTCCGTAAAACGCTTGACGTCGTCATTATACAACTGCATGGCAGCGTTCTGCGAGAGTGCTCCATCATAGATGCGAGCGAAGACGAAGCTGCATGCCGACGAGTTCTCTGCGCCTTTGCTATAGTTGCCTAAAATGGGATCTCCACCGAAACATATCCACATACCTCTGCGTCCGCCAGTCGAGCCGCACATAGGCATCTTCATGTCTGTACCGGCACGAGTGCCTGTGCATACAAGTTTTCCGTTGATGAAATAGCGCATGATGTGGCTCATTCTATCCATCGTCACAACCAAATGGTAGAACTTGCCGGCAACAAGGATGGAGTCGCCCGTAATGCTCTTCATGGTGCTCTTCACTCCGCTCACGTTCTGATAGCAGAATGAACTTGCGAGAGCCGAGTTGTAGAAAGCCCAGCCGCCACTTTCCTCATTGCCCAAGATGCACGTTCTGCTGATGTTTCCGTCCTGATCGGCTTCACTATCCAAGCGCACAAGCATCTCCCAAGTAACGCTGTTGTTGAAAGCGTTGGCCAAAGTGGTGCCCTCGTCGTAAGTCGCATAGAAGTAGTCCGTCGATTTCGCCTTTGAGCAACCATAATAGGTATCGCGGGCAGCATCGTAGTAAGTAGTGGCAGAACCATGCTTACCAACCTTTGCTTCGTATGTGCCATTGTTCACGATGCCACTTTCATTAAAACTGATGTCGAGCAGTCGCTCCGCCTCTTCCACTTCGGAGGAACGCTTCAGGTCGCGCGTGATGATGCCCTGCGCTATCATCTTATTGCAGATGTGCTGAGCCAGCAACGTGGCACCAGCTGCCGATGGATGCAGTTTATCGAGCGTGTAGGCGCCCCAGTCACTGCTCCAAGCCACAGTAGTGCAATCAATATAGTACTGGCCAAACTGATTGGCGATGTACTGAATGCTCGCATTAGCATCAGCTTGGCTCCAGCCTTGCGTATTCTTGTCGTTGATGCCGTTTCCTCTTGGGAAGATGCTCAAGCAAACCACTTTCGTCTGCGGATACCAGGTGGTGAGTTTCCAAAGAAGGCGTTGATAAGCGCCTCGGAACGTGACTGAATCGGTGAAGTTCTCTGTTCTATACGAGCCTAATGGCACTTTAGACTGATTCCAATCGTTAGTGCCGCCAGCAATGAAAACGAAGTCGGGCACACCGGCTCTGCTAAGTGCTTTCATGCGATTGTTGCTGAGGAAAGGCGCATTGCTGTTGAGCAAGTCGCACGACACGCGAGAGCCGCTCCACGAAGCATTTGCAAGGAATGTGAGACCAGAGAGGCGGCTGAGTTGCATCCACCAAGTATCGCCCACCTGAATACCATAGTTCTTCTCGCGATCAGCCGTATAATAGACAGCATAACCCGAAGGCAAGTAATCATAGTAGGTCGAAATGGAGTTGCCCAGCACAGCAAACGTAAGGCTGTCGGGATTCTGCGCACCAACCTTCACACAGACCAGCAAAAACAATAGAAAGAGTAGTTTTTTCATCTTGTTATGTTTATTTCGTTGGATTCTGCATGCAAAGTTACAAATTAATAAATGAAAAAACAAATTTCAATGAACTAAGTCAACCTGAAAAAAGTTTCGAATGAACACATACACAAGCTCGAAAATGTAAAGATTTTTCCTTATGGCCTTCGATTTAAGCGCGTTTTTCGGCTCGGATGACACTTTATACCACTTAACACAAAATAATCGCTTAAATCAAATTGCGACTGATATACAAGCAGTTACAAAGGCGCATTTAGACACAAGAAGTAAAGAAAGTATCAGCATACTATGCATCACCGCCAAATAGTGCAAGTTTTGAGGCAAAATTTAACATGGAGAGATAGCCAACATAACGTGGGTAAATTCCAAACTTAACGTGTTATGTTTGCAATCATAACACGCCTAGTTGGCAAACACTCCCTGTCATGTCTCCAAGGACAGCTCACGTCATCGATGATTTATGTAAAGATTATGGCACAATAAAAGCGGTCGGATTATCAACCCGACCGCAATACGAAATTTACTAAATTATGGTACACTTACTTAATCACTTGCTTTTTGCCATCCTTGATGTAAATGCCCGACTTCAGATTGCCCTCGCTTACCTTGCGGCCAGAGAGGTCGTAGATGCCTGAGAAGCCCTTTCCTTCTTTTAATTTCTCATTCTTAATCTCCCCTATTCCATCGGGATTTGTCGTGGGCACGAGTGGCTCGACAGTGATGCCCTCAAGCTTGAAGGCATGAATGCCGAAGCTGCTCTGACCGGTCAGGTTCACAATGATGCCAACGCAGACATTCGTCTCTTCCATAAGTTCGAAGTCGAGACTGCCCTCTGCAAGCGGAGCCCAAGCGATGGCATTCGCTTCGCATTTCGACTCACTAACCAGAGCCGTTCCCTGACTGACTACCAAGCGGCTGGTCTGCATATCGTCGACATCGCCTGGCTCAATGCTGAACTTGTACCTACCTGCAGGAAGAGTAATCGGCTGCCAAAGGCGGTAGTCGAGCAAAGGTGTGGCAAAGCCGCTCCATTGCGTCTCGAACTGGATGTCGCTATGGTGAGCTGTGTCGATGTGCGCTCCCGTCGTGATAT